>JBBRGR010000511.1:0-2009 GCA_038223815.1 Gemmatimonadales bacterium | reverse complement strand
CGGGCACGGTGGAGCAGATCCTGGCTGCCACCGGTGGCGACGGGGTCGAGGTGGTGCTCGAGATGAGTGGTGCGCAGCCAGCTCTCGACCAGGCTCTTGCCGCGGTCACCAAGGGCGGACGGATCAGCCTGCTCGGCATCTTCGGGGAGCCCGTGCGGGTCGACCTCTCCGACTTCGTCATCCAGAAGGGGCTGCGCATCCACGGCATCTACGGACGACGCATCTACGACACCTGGGAGCGCACCCAGGCGCTGCTCCGGTCGGGGGCACTCGACGTGACCCCGATCATCACCCATCGCTTCGACCTCGCGGACTGGGAGCGCGGCTTCGAGCTGATCGCCTCCCGCCACGCCGGAAAGGTGGTTCTCCTGCCATGACCGATACCGTCGCCGCGCGCTCCCGGAACCCCCTCGCCTTCCTGGACGCCGAGATCGAGGAGCTGAAGGCCAAGGGCCTCTATCGGCGCCTGCGGGTGGTCCAGAGCGAACAGCGCAGCCGCTGCGTGATCGACGGACGCGAGGTGATCACGCTCTCGAGCAACAACTACCTGGGACTCAATACGCACCCGAAGCTGCGCGAAGCAGCAATCGAGGCGGTGCGCCGCTTCGGAGCGGGGTCCGGCGCGGTGCGCACCATCGCCGGCACGATGAGCCTCCACGAGGAGCTCGAGCGGCGCCTCGCCGATTTCAAGAACGTCGAGGCGGTGCTCACCTTCCAATCCGGCTTCACGACCAATACCGGCGTCATCCCGATCCTGGCGGGAGAGGGGGCCGTGATCGTGTCCGACGCGCTCAACCACGCCAGCATCATCGACGGCACCCGCCTCACCAAGGCGGAGCGCAAGGTCTTTCCGCACGCCGACATCGAGGGGCTGCGCTCGGTGCTGGCCGAGGTGCGTGCTGCACCGGGCGGCGCGGAGCGGACGGTGCTGGTGATCACCGATGGCGTCTTCAGCATGGATGGCGACATCGCCAGGCTGCCCGAGATCGTGGATGCCGCGGAGGCGGCCGAGGCGATCGTCTACGTCGACGACGCCCACGCATCCGGAGTCCTCGGACGCAATGGCCGGGGCACGGTGGACCACTTCGGGCTGCACGGGCGGGTACATGTCCAGGTCGGCACGCTTTCCAAGGCGATCGGCGTGCTGGGCGGCTACGTCGCCGGCAGCGAATCCCTGCGCGAGGTGCTGATCCATCGCGCCCGACCGTTCCTCTTCTCGACCTCGGCCCCGCCCGCGGTCGCGGCCGCCTGCCTCGCGGCGATCGACGTGCTCGAATCTGAGCCGGAGCTGATCGAGCGGCTGTGGCAGAACACGCGTTTCTTCAAGGCGGGACTGGCGACCCTCGGCTTCGACATCGGCGCCTCCGAGACGCCGATCACGCCGGTGATCGCCGGCAGCGGGGCGATGGCAATGAAGCTCTCGGACCGCCTCTTCGAGGAGGGGGTCTTCGCGCAGGGGATCGGCTTTCCGACCGTGCCGGACGATCGGTCGCGAGTTCGGACCATCGTCACCGCCGAGCACACCCAGGAAGAGCTTGAGATCTGCCTCGCCGTCTTCGAGAAGGTCGGCCGGGAGCTGGCGCTGATTTAGGGATCCAGCTGGGCGGATCGGCGCGCATCAGAAGACGGGGCAGAGGAAAGACCTCTGCCCCGTCCCTGCCAGGGGGGCTGGATCAATATTGAGCCAGGCGCGGCCGGGGCCGCGCTGGCTCAATGGGTCTCCCAGGCGCTAGTTGCGGTTGCGCACCGTCTTGACGTTCGCGTAGGCGAGCGTCGCCAGGGCTGCCACCAGGAGGAAGCTGAACCCGATCGTCGGGAGCGGATTCACGCCGTCCCGCGACTGGGCAGTGTCCGGCTGGCTTTCCGCCGGCGTCCCCGTGCCGGCCAGCACCGATGACTCGGCGCTCGGAGGCGGGTTCTCGACGACGATGGTGGCAGACGCGCACTGGACACCGGTCTCGAAGGAATTCTCCTGCGCCGAGTTGTCCTCGTTGTGCGCGGGGCTGGCA
>JBBRGR010000510.1:0-2013 GCA_038223815.1 Gemmatimonadales bacterium | reverse complement strand
GGCGCTGGGCACGCGACGGCCTGCTCAACATCGTCGGGGGCTGCTGCGGGACCACGCCGGAACACATCGCGGCGATTGCGGCGGCGGTCGCCGGCGTGCCACCGCGCCGTCCACCCCCGCGGCCAACCGTGACACGGCTCTCGGGGCTCGAGCCGTTCGTGATCGGACCCACGACCAACTTCGTGAACATCGGGGAGCGCACCAACGTCACCGGATCACGGCGCTTTGCCGCGTTGATCAAGGAGGAGCGGGAAGACGAGGCCCTCGCCGTGGCGCTGCAGCAGGTGGAAGCCGGCGCGCAGGTGATCGACATCAACTTCGATGAAGGGCTGCTTGATTCCGAAGCCGCGATGACGCGTTTCCTCCGGCTGATCGCGGCGGAACCGGCGATCGCGCGCGTCCCGGTGATGCTCGACTCGTCGAAGTGGAGCGTGCTCGAGGCTGGGCTCAAGAACCTGCAGGGAAAGGGTGTCGTCAATTCCATCTCCTTGAAGGAGGGCGAGGCCGCCTTTCTTGCGCAGGCCACGCTGGCGCAGCGCTACGGGGCCGCGGTGGTGGTGATGGCCTTTGATGAACAGGGACAGGCCGAGACCGTCGCCCGCAAGGTGGACATTCTGGAGCGCGCCTTCCGCCTGCTGGTCGATCGGGTCGGGTTTGCGCCAGAGGATGTGATCCTCGACCCCAATGTCTTCGCGGTCGGCACCGGGATCGAGACGCACGCCGAATACGGTCGCGCCTTCGTCGATGCGGTGCGCGCGGTGAAGCAGCGCTGCCCCGGCGCACGCACGAGTGGCGGCATCAGCAATGTCTCGTTCGCCTTCCGCGGCAACGATCCGGTACGCGAAGCGATCCACGCCGTCTTCCTCGAACGGGCGATCGCGGCCGGACTCGACATGGGGATCGTCAACGCCGGGCAGTTGCCGGTGCTCACCGACCTCGACGCCGACCTGCGCGGCCGCGTGGAGGATCTGCTCTGGAATCGCCGCGAGGATGCCACCGAGCGGCTGCTGGAAGTCGCCGACCGCGCGAAGACCACCGCGCAGGCGCCGGGCGCCGACCTGGCCTGGCGCGCGCTGCCGGTCGGCGAGCGCCTCGCGTGGGCGCTGGTGCACGGCCTCGCGGATCATGTCGAGACGGATGTCGAGGAAGCGCGCCTGCTCGCCACCCGTCCGCTTGATGTGATCGAAGGACCGCTGATGGCCGGGATGAGTCGCGTCGGCGACCTCTTCGGCAGCGGGCAGATGTTCCTGCCGCAGGTGGTCAAGAGCGCCCGCGTGATGAAGCGCGCCGTCGCCCATCTCATCCCGTATCTGGAGGCGGAACGGGCCGGGCGTGGCGCCCGGAGTCGTGGTCGCATCCTGCTCGCGACGGTGAAGGGCGACGTCCACGACATCGGCAAGAACATCGTCGGCGTGGTCTTGCAGTGCAACGAGTGGGAGGTGATCGATCTCGGCGTGATGGTCCACGCCGCGACGATTCTCGAGACGGCCCAGCGCGAGCAGGTGGACCTGGTCGGGCTCTCGGGGTTGATCACGCCCTCGCTCGACGAGATGGCCTTCGTCGCGAGCGAGTTCGAGCGCGCCGGGCTCGCCATTCCGCTCCTGATCGGCGGCGCCACGACGTCGCGCGCCCACACCGCCCTGCGCATTGCGCCCGCGTACTCCGCGCCGGTGGTTCATGTGCTCGATGCGTCGCGTGCCGTGCCGGTGGCCTCGACGCTGCACGACCCGGAACGGCGCGCGGCCTTTGCCGCGACGATCGCTGCGGAGTACGCCGAAGTCCGCCGCGAACGCGAGGGGGAGCGCGAGGGGGCACTGGCGACCCTCGGCGCGGCACGCGCCGCGGCGCTGCCGATTGACCTCGAGGTGCCGGTGCCCGTGCCGACCTTCACAGGAACCCGCATCTTCGGGAACTGGTCGCTTGCCGACCTGCGACAGCGAATCGACTGGACGCCATTCTTCCGGACCTGGGAACTGGATGGCGCCTACCCGACGATCCTCGAGCACCCGATGC
>JBBRGR010000509.1:0-2026 GCA_038223815.1 Gemmatimonadales bacterium | reverse complement strand
CATCGAGATCGCCTGTGCCCACGATCACCACCACGTTGCCCTGCAAATCGCTGGAGACGATCGGAGGCTCGGTGGACGTAGCACCCTCGATGGCCCCGTCGTTCCAGTAGAGATCGTGGATAGGCTCGAGGGTCCACTCATCCGGATCGCGGCGGCTGAAGTCCAGGCGCCAGAGGACACCGTCGGCATCCACGGTATACGCGCGGGTCGCGATGGTACCGACGTCGCCAGTGAAGAGGGACACACCGCCGGTCATGGGCGAGGGGATCACCGTGGAATCGAACTGGCGGATCACCTCGCCCGTCGCCACGTCGACCACGTATAGCGAGCGACCGAGGGTGCCCGACCAGCAGCGGCGATTGGCGCGCGCGCCGGTGCCGGGCGGAGGCGCATCGGGGCGTCCGTCCACCGCCGGGGTGCAGCCCGCAGCGCCCGCTGCCAAGGCCGCAGCGGAGTTGAGGAGGCCCGCGCCGCCGGGGAGGATGGCGATCGCGCGCTGCTGCGCGTCGCCGCCAAAATCGATATACGCCTGTCCGATAGCGGGACGACCGAAGGACTCGCCCATATCGGTCCGGCGGAACTGCCAGAGGAACGAGGGGTTCAACGGATCGGTCACGTCGAGCGCGGTGTAGGCGTTGCCGCCGTCGCGCAGGCCGAAGAGCAACACCGTGTGATACGCGTTGGGAGTCACCGAGTCGCCGGGGCGACGGAGGAAGAACACGTCGTGAACCACCGGCGTGGCGTCCACCATGAACTGGTGGGCGGACGTCGCGCTCTCGAGCTTGGGCAGGAGCACCGGCGGCACGAAGCCCCAGATCTCCTCGCCCGCAGTCAGGGTGCGGACGCTGGGGATCGCGTGATCCTCCACCGCGAACGCGTGCATCACGCCGTCGTTGGTGCCCACGTAGAGCACCGTGGGACGCTGGGCGACCTCCGGGCGAAGGCGGTACGCGTTGAACGACTCGTCGGCGAGGTCGGCGCGGGGCGGGGTCACGATCACCGGGCTCGAGTGGTAGATGTCGCCGAAGCGGTTGCCGTTCCGGGGTGTGCCGGGAATGCCGTGCACCCAGTCCATGATGGCATTGCGCCGGGCCACGTCGGCGGGGAGGCTCCCGCTGCTGATCCCGAAGGACGCCGGGCTCAGGGTGAGGTTGGCCGCGTCGAACGCCGAGAGCACCAGCCCCTCCTCGAGGGGAACGGTCCCGGTGTCGCCGTCGAGATCCGAGGACGACTCCGCGACAGGCACGCTGCGAATCAGCATCCCGGTGGCGGCCGCCGGGTTGGTGGGCGCCACCGTATAGAGCGTCCGGGGCGAAGTGCTGACGTCGCGCGCGTTCAGGATCGTATGGAAGCTGTCGCGCAGGGGATCGATGTTCTCCCGGTTCGGCGGCATCGAAGGCACAGTGCAGGTGTAGCGGGTCCGCTCGAGCACCCCGGACCAGGGCACGGGGGTACCCGAAGCGTCGGTCTCACCGACGTTGAAGCCCGAGGTGACCTGGTATTGCTGCTGCAGCGCGGTGGCGCCGCCGGTGAAGAGCGCCGACGACGAGGCATAGGCCGGCGTGGTGCGGGTCGTCGTGCCAACGGCCGCGCGATCCAAGGCCGCCGCGAGGCTGGCCAAGAGCGCGCCTTGGTTCTCCGCGCTGTAGGCCGAGCCGGTGCCGCCCTCGGACGCGATGTCGTTCAGGAGCGAGGCCGCCGCCGGGTTGGCCACGTCGTAGCCGACGACGAAGAGACCATCGAGCACACCGGTGCAGGAGGTTCCGTCCCACTGACAGAGGGACGCCGCGGTCTGGGTGGGCAGCGGATAGGGGCAGCTGTACCCGGGGGTGTCGCAGCCCATCGAGCGGTAGAGGGTGTCGATCTCCCCTTCGCTTATCAGGATGCCGTAGCGCTCTCGGCAAGCGGCGAGCGGATCGCCCGCGCCGCCGGCGAAGGGCGCCACGTCGGGATCGTTGTCGAGGTACTCGCGGAAATCATCGAGGAGCGCGTCCATCGCCGAGCCACCGAAGGGCCGGGTGCGGAG
>JBBRGR010000508.1:0-2028 GCA_038223815.1 Gemmatimonadales bacterium | reverse complement strand
GATCGCGAGCTGGAAGCACGGATCGAAGCGCTCCTCATCCGCGCCGGGCGGCTGCGCCCCGACGACCGTGCAGGCCATCCCGCGGGCGAGATCATCACGTTCTTCTCCCCGAAGGGCGGCGTCGGGACCACGACCCTGGCGGTCAACACCGCCATCCTGCTCGCCGGTGGCGGCGGTGGTTCGCCGGGCACGCCCGGAGCGAACGTGCGTGCTGCCTCGCCCGCCATCCACGGCACGCGGGTCCTGCTGCTCGACCTGGACCTCCAGTTCGGGCAGGTGACGACGCACCTCAACTTGTCACCACGCTTCGACTTCGCCGGACTCGCCGGCGACGAGCCGGCGCTCAACGACCCGGAGCTCGCGGCCTCCTACCTCGCCCAGCACAGCTCCGGCATCTCCGTGCTCGCCGCGCCCGTCAATCCCGAGGCCGATTTCCGCGTCTCGCTCGAGCAGCTGCAGCGCGTGATCGCGGTCCTCCGGCCGCGCTTCGACATCGTGGTCGTGGACTGCGGCTCGCGGCTGGACCAGCGTTCGCTCTGGATGCTCGAGCAGGCCGATACCCACGTCTTCGTCATCTTCCCGGAGATCGCCGCCCTTCGCGCCACGTCGCTGCTGCTCGGTTTCCTGGCGGAGACTGCCACCCTGCGGGCACGGACCCACTTCGTGGTGAACCACATCTTCCCCAAGGAGCTGCTCAAGACGCGCGACGTCGAGAACCTGCTGCGTTCCAAGCCGGCCGCGGAGATCCCCTACACCGAGGTCGAGATGATCCGAGCCGTCAACGAGGGCGTGCCGGTGACCATCTCGCGGCCGGCATCGCCCGCGTCGCTGGCACTCGGCCAGCTGGCCCAGACGCTGGTCGGCGCCACCCCGGCGTCGACGACTGACGCATCGGCCGACAAGCGGCGCAAGGGACTCTTCGGGCGCCGCTAGGCGGAACGGGTCCCTCGTGCGCAGCGTGACTGCGCGGTGTCGTGCGTGCGACGCACGAGCTGGAGGTCGTGGCTTCCGCCAGGGGTTCGAATTGCGTACCACGCACCGACCAGCGGTGGAACCGGCACAGATCGGGCGCCAAACCGCCGGCTCGTGCGTGAGACGCACAGGAGCCCGAGAGGCTGGTGCCGGAGGAGGGACTCGAACCCCCATGCCTTTCGGCCGCCGGGTTTAAGCCGGCTGCGTCTGCCATTCCGCCACTCCGGCCGGATGTGGGCGCCTCAGGCGCCCGGCTTCACCACCATCAGGAAGATGATCACCACGATCGACGACATCAGGATGACCGACCCGATCATCGCGCGGCGATTGTGAATCACCGCCTGCAGCTGGGGTGACGGTGCGTCGGATGGGGACGCCTCTGCCGCCATCGACATGGCTCCGGTCCAGGGGCCCGTGATGGCGGCGCCGGTCACCATGGCGATGATGAACACGATGTACGCCGCGATGAGCCACGGGGCGAGGAAGTTCAGCTCCCCGGTGAACGCGGCCAGCAGGCCGAAGATCGCCCCGCCAACGAAGAAGATGGGGAGCATCTTGCCGAGCGTCGAAGCAATGCCCGACACGACCCGGATCGCCGGGACGTTGTTGCTTGCCGCCACGCGGTGCAGCACCACCTCCGGGATTGCCGCAATCGCGACAGCCGCGAACATGGTGAGGATGTGGAGGAACTTGAAGAGGGTGAATCCCATGCGCGCTCCGTACCGATGCCGCCCCAGTCGAGGCGATCGGACAGTAGCACCCCGGTGATCGGTCTGGCCCGCTCGACCGTATCACCTGCGCAGCCCGGCGGCCGCGGGGCGGTTGCCTCCCTCCCACCATTCGGCCGCCGGCTGGCTTCACCTGTCGGAGTTGTCGCCGGTGCAACGTCCGGAGCCGGAAACGGCCGAATGTGCCTATTGGGTACCGCTTTGCTGCCACCCCAGGGTGCGCTCAGCCTGACAAGCGGCCGCTGGGCGCGGAGGGGCCACTCGTTACCAAGTGCCTGCCCCAACGCGCGCCTGCCCCCGCGACCGGTAGCGCGGGCGGGACCGATAC
>JBBRGR010000507.1:0-2033 GCA_038223815.1 Gemmatimonadales bacterium | reverse complement strand
AGGAGCGGGGCCAGGAGGAGAAAGTGGGTCAGCCTGGTGCGGACGCGCGCCACCAGCAACTCCCCGTCACGCGCCGCATCCGCGAGGGCCTCGTTGGGCGGCGCGATCAGCCACACGCCGAGCCGGGCGAGGCGCGTCCGTGGCGAGAGCGGCGCCGTCACATCAGCCGGTACTTGGGGCCGCTGCCCCCTTCGCGCGGCGTCCAGCGAGGCCCGAGGACGTCGGTGGCCTTGCAGTCGACGCAGTTCGGAGCGTTCACGCGCAACGTGTCCCCGTCGCGCTCATAGACGCCAGCCGGACAGAGCGCCGCGTAGAAATCCGCCACCTCGCCGCGGACGTCGCGCCCGACGATGAGATGCGAGGGGATCGAATCGCGGGTGGCGTTCCCCGATTTGAAGACCGCATCCACCTTGCTGAAGGTGAGGACGTTGTCGGGCACGAACGGCACCGTGGGGCCGCTGGTTCGCGGTGCCTCCGCGTCGGCCGGCATCTCGATCCGGCCGCCCGGAAAGGCGCCCCCGGTGAGCGTCATCAGCCCCGCCTTGATCGCGCCGGGGAGGAAGCCGTCCTTGAAGGCGAGCCGCATGTTGCGCGTCTTGTACATGTCGCGGACGATGCGGGACTTTCGCACGGCAGCATCATAGCCACCCAGCTGCTCGGTGCTGGCCGGCCCATCGGAGGCGAGCGCGGCCACGATCGTCTCGGCGGCGAGCATCCCCGATTCCATCGCGTAGTGCACGCCCTTGAGCGAGGGCACATCGACGAAGCCGGCGGTATCGCCGATCATCATGAGCCCCTCCCCGACGAGTCGGTCGGGGATCGAATGGAAGCCGCCTTCGGGAATCGTCTTGGCACCCCACTCCAGCATGGTTCCGCCGGTGAGGATCTTCCTGAAGAGCGGGTGCAGCTTCATCCGCTGCAGCGACTCATGCACGTCGAGCGACGCGTCGTGATAGTCGAGGCCCACCACCAGCCCGATCGAGACCTGATTCGGCCCCATCGGATAGCACCAGGAGCCGCCGAACGCATCACTCGGCAGCGGCCAGCCAAGGGTGTGAATCACCCGATCGAGCGGCGTGGTGACTTCCCACACTTCCTTCACGCCGAGGGCGAAGAGCTGCGGATTGGGCGAGCCGACCTGCTGCCATTCGCGCCACGCCTGCCCCAAGGGTCCACGGGTCCCCTCGGCGAGCACCACGACGCGCGCGATCAGATCGGTGGTCTCCTGATACACGTCCGTGGGTTGACCATCGCGATCCAGACCCCCGGGCGTGGTGCGTACCCCGATGACACGCTGCCCATCGACCAGCAACGACTCCGCCGGGAAGCCCGGGAAGATGTTGATCCCCAGCGCCTCGGCCTGCTCGCCGAGCCAGCGCACGGTCTCCGAGAGCGAGATCACCACGTTGCCATGGTTCTGCATCGTCGGAGGCGTGGGGAGCCTGGTGGCGCTGCCTTCGGTCAGGTAGTAGACCGACTCCCCGCCGACCGCCTGGCGAAAGGGGAAGTCCGCGTCAGCAACTCCCGGGAAGAGTGCCCGGATCGCGACCGGGTTCATCACGGCGCCCGAGAGGGAATGCTCGCCCAGGGCTCCCGCCTTCTCCAGCACTCCGATCGCGAGCTCCGGGTTCAGTTGCGCCAACTTGATCGCACAGGCGAGGCCCGCCGGGCCAGCCCCCACAACCAGCACGTCGAGCTCGATCGCCTCGGGATGGGGCGTCTCCGCCCGGATCATGGTGGCGGGGAGTGGCGGCTGATGGCGAACAGGGAGGACAACGCCCACGGGGGGAGCTCCGGACCAGGGTGAAGCGTGAAATATACAGCGAACCGCAGCAGCGAACGGCGCCTACGACCCACTGCGGTGGTGGTTCGCTGTTCGCTGTTCGCTGTTCGCTGATCGCTGATCGCTGATCGCCGTTCGCTATCGTATCTCCAGCCCCAGATCCGCCGACGCCACCGAGTGGGTCAGTGCCCCCGTCGACACGTAGTCCGCCCCCGCCTCGGCGTACCCGCGGATCGTTGCCAGGGTGATC
>JBBRGR010000506.1:0-2037 GCA_038223815.1 Gemmatimonadales bacterium | reverse complement strand
AGCTCGAGGGGTGGACCTGCGATCTGCAGGACGAGCGTGAGGGCCCGATAGTGATCACCCTCGCGGATCGGGCGGAGGATCAGGGGAGAAGCGAGCCGGTTGCGGTCTATCGGTTTCAGCGTGATCGACTTCTGCTCCGGGTCGCCGCGCGTACTGAAGTGAAAGATCATGGGCAGGCCGAAGGCGGCGCGCGGGAACTTGCGAACGCGATGCACCGGCTCGTGGCCGGTCGCGTGCTGGCGAAACAGGCGGCGGATCTCGTCGGGCTCGGGCCAGCGGCTACGTCCGGGGCGCCTGGACTCCCGCGCGCGTGGAGGTCGCGCGGTGCCCTCGCCTTGACGGAAATCTTGCAGGGCGAAAAGGGCGCTCGACCAGGCGTCCCTGGGATTGCTCAGCGAATATTTGGTGAGTCTCCATTCGGCGCGCGCCAGGGACGGGACGCCGGCCAGCGCGGGACGATCTCGCAGCTTATCCAGGAGCTCGGCCGGCGTCGTGCGCTGGGTCCGGTCATCGAGCGCGCCGAATCCCCGGCGTGTCCGCCCGCCGAGGCCGCCGAAGATCGTCCACGCGGCGATGGTCTCCTCGAGCGCGTCGCGCTGCTCGCGGGGGCAGCGGATCGTCAGGACAAAGGTCGAGTCGGCGAAGTCGTGGAGCTTGCCGGCCGGGGTGCTGCCCTGCTGTGGATTCAGGGGGAACGCCCCATATCCGATCGAGCGATCGGCCTCGATGCTGCGCGGTGGCCGGGGTTGACGGACGACGGTGATCGTTACGGCGGACGGCCTCGAGGTCGAGCCCCACAGCGCGGCCTCGTGTTTTTGGAGGTCGGTGAGGGTGGTCGCGTTCGCCGGGTTGCAGGCGCGCCACCAGAAGCGGAGCTGCCCGCGGATCGACGCGACGCGGATGGGGGTCACCGGGTCGCATGGCTTTTGGGGTCCATTGATCTCGACGCCGCCGCCCATCATCGGGGTCAGGAAGGCGAGGGTGAGCTCGATGGTGATGTTCCCGGCGGCCTTGGGGTCCAGCTTCGCGGGTTCCAATGTCAGTGCAGATCTTACGGGCACGGGGTCGCCTCCTGCCATACGCCGAGGGTCGCCAGGCCGAAGCCGTCGCGGCGGTCCTCGAGCCTGTCGCTGACAGAATGTAGCCAGGTGGCATGCAGCCACTTGCGGAGCGCGGTGTCGTCACCCCCGTGGAGATCGACGAAGTAGACGCTGCCAGCGGAGGCCATGCGACGGGTCGGCTTCTCCCGGCGAGCGGCCATGTCCCAGCCGGAGACGACCTCGGCCGAGGGGACGCAGGCGGCCAGGACGGTGGCGGTGATCGGGCCGCCGTCGGGCCAGGCGCGTCCTGACCACGCCGGCAACGCGCCTGCGTCGAACAGCGCCGGCGTGGCGAGGATGAGGCGCGCTCGCCGGCTGCGCACGATCTGCTCGCAGATCGCGGCGGGGAGCGCGGGCCAGCCCTGGCCAGCCGGCGCGGGCCACCAGCGGGCGAGGCGACGCTCGCCGCCGATCGGCGCCAGTTCGCTGCGAAGCTGCATCGGCTTGCCGCCGATCTCTCCGCCGGGGGACGCAACCGACAGGGCGTAGTGTTGGCGCGTGCCCGCGTGATCGTCAATGAGACGCAGGCCGACGGTCTCGAACAGGCCGCCGTCCTCGCCGACGCGCTGGCCCTTGCGCATCACGACGTGCATTCGCCGATCGCGGACGAACGCACCGACCCCGAGTTCGCGGCGGCAGCGGGCCGTTGGCACCTGTCCCGAGAGCCAGGTGATGTAATGTTCGGAGCGCCAGAACAGCGCGGGGGCGTGGGAGGACTTCGCGCGCGGGAGGGGGGTCTCCGGACCGACGGGCAGGAGCGCCGCGAGACCGCCGATCCGATGACCGCGAGGTAGCGGGTGCGGACGCAGGGGAATGATGTCGAGCGGCTCGGCGCCGCGGACCAGCGCGTCGCGGGGGGCCGGGAACAACCAGTCGAGCACCTTCTCGGCGGGGTCGACCTGCGCGAGCACCGGCCCGCGCACGGGGATACTGCGTA
>JBBRGR010000505.1:0-2039 GCA_038223815.1 Gemmatimonadales bacterium | reverse complement strand
CCGCATCGTGGAAGACGATCTCGATTCCGGGACTCTCGACGAGCGGCTTGAGCGCGGAAAGGTCACCGGTCGGCAGCGGGTCGACGATGGCCGTCGCATCGCGCGTCGAAAGCTGCATCAGATACACCCGATCGATGAAGCGATGAAAGCTCGCTCCCTCCGTATCGAGGGCGATGCTGGGCGAATGTGCAATCCCGGTGGCGAATTCGGCCACCGCCGCAGACGTATCGAGGTACTGCATGACGTGGCTGGGCGGGCGAGGTGGCATGCCTGAAGGATAACCGACCCACCGCTCCCCGGCTGACGTTGTGGCAGATTGCGGCATGGAGCATACCCTCGCCCTCTCGCACGGCACCCTGTTCTGGGATGAATACGGCTCTCGCCGGGCCGGCATCACGCTCGTCCTGCTGCACGGTTTCCCGCACGACCGCGGCCTCTGGGCAGCTCAGGTGGCAGCCGCCGCCGACAGCTTTCCCGATACCCGGCTGCTGGTGCCAGACCTTCCGGGGTTCGGGCGTTCATCGCCGTTGCCGTCTACCAGCATGGACGCCTACGCCGACGTCCTCGAGCCGATGCTCGACACTGCCGGCGTGGAGCAGGCAGTGATTGGCGGACTCTCGATGGGTGGCTACATCGCCTTCGCGTTCTGGCGGCGCCATGCTGCCCGGCTCCGCGCGCTGGTGCTGATGGACACCAAGGCCCCCGCCGACACCGAGGTCGCCCGTGAGAAGCGACGCGACCTGATCGCGACCGTTCAACGCGACGGCGTCGGTTCTCTGGTGCCAGGCATGATCCCGGCTCAACTGGGCCAGACCACCCGCAGCGAACAGCCGGCGCTGGTGGAGCGGGTCGAGGTGATGCTCCGCCGCGCACCGGCCAGCGGTGTCACCGCCGCTGCGCAGGCCCTGATGGACCGCATCGACTCCACCCCCACCCTCGGCACGATCACCGTGCCCACGCTGGTGCTGGTCGGCGACGAGGACAGCACCACGCCGGTCAGTGACGCGATCGCGATGTCCGCCGGCATCCCCGGCTCACGCCTCGTGACGATCCCCGGCGCCGGTCATCTCGCCCCGCTCGAGCAGCCCGCGATCGTCAATGCCGCGATCGCCGAGTTCCTCGACGTCGCTGTCCGCTGACACTCGTTTTCGCGGCGGACGCAGTTTCGACTGCGTTCGCGGGGCGAACGAAATGCGATGCCGCGATCAGAACCGTGACAACCTCCGCTCCCGTCAAGAAAAACGCGTGAGAGCGGCGCAAATAGCTCAGCGGGTCGGGCGGCCCGGAGGATTCGGGCCCTTGAAGACGTCGCGGTTGATCTGGACGTACTTAACCATCGCCGCCGGCACGTCTTCCTCAGGAAAGATGGCCGTGACCGGGCACTCGGGCTCGCATGCGCCGCAATCGATGCACTCGTTCGGCTCGATGAAGAGCTGGTCCGGTCCTTCGTAGATGCAATCCACCGGGCAGACGTCGACGCACGACTTGTCCTTGGTATTGATACAGGCTTCGGTGATTACGTACGGCATGTATACATCCGACGATTGAAGGCTCATAGCGTGAACAGCGGGCGACTCCCGCTCGTGTGACCGGCCGAGACCGGAAACAATGGATTTACGCTTTTTTTTCAGCGACGCAACTAGTTGGGACACCGCGCTGCGGCAATTGATCAGCTCCGCCAGGGCGGCACGCCACCTTTGCGCTTGAGATCAGGATTCCAACGATACAGGCTCACCGTCCGCCCGATCACCTGCACCACCTCCGACTTGGTGGCGTCGGCGATATGCGCGGCCGCCATCCTGGGCGTCTCATCGGTCGTCTTGGCGAGCTGGATCTTCACCAGTTCGCGCGTCCGCAATGCATCGTCGATGGTGGCGAGGACGGTTTCCGTCAGCCCCTGGTGGCCGATGTGCACGGCCGCCACGAGATGATGCGCCTCACCGCGCAGCGCTGCGCGGTCCTTGCCGGTCATGCTCATCGCAACGCTCCCGGGAGCTGGAGAAACGGCCGCGGATCAATCGGGATGCCGTCCCACAACC
>JBBRGR010000504.1:0-2044 GCA_038223815.1 Gemmatimonadales bacterium | reverse complement strand
GCCTTTCCGGTCGTCGCGCTCATCGCCGGTATTTCGGGTCGAGCGCCTCGCGCAACCGTTCGCCCAGGAGCGTGAATCCGAGTGCGGCGAACACGATGGCCAGGCCGGGGAAGACCGCGAGATGGATTGCGCCGGACAAGTACTCCTGGCTGTCCGCGAGCATGCGACCCCACTCGGGCACGCTCGGGTCGGTGCCACCGAGGCCGAGGAACGCCAGACCGGCCGCATCGATGATCGCCGTGGCGAGTGTCAACGTGCCCTGGACGATGACCGGCGACACCGAGTTCGGCAGGATGTGGCGGAAGACGATGACGCTGCGACGCAGCCCGACCGAGGTGGCTGCAGTCACGTAGTCAGCCTCGCGCTGGGCAAGCATCTGCCCTCGAAGGAGCCGAGCGAAGATCGGTATGTTCACCACCGCGATCGCGATCATCACCGACCGAAGGCTCTGCCCGAGCATCGCCGCGATCCCGATGGCGAACAGCAACCCGGGCACGGCGAGCACGATGTCGATCAGGCGCATGATGAGGCTGTCGACCCAGCCGCCGAAGGCGCCGGCGAGGATGCCGAGGGTGAGCCCGCCGAGCATGCCCAACGTGAGCGACACCACGCCGACCAGGAGCGACTGCCGGGCACCCAGGATGACTCGGGACAGCTCGTCGCGGCCCAGGTCGTCGAGACCGAACCAGAACTCCGAGGACGGCCCGGGGATCATGGTCGGCGTTACAGCACCGGCCTGCGCGGTCGAGCCGTACGGCGCGATCCACGTGCCGATGATGGCCACCAGGACGAACAGCCCAACCATCACGGCGCCGGTGATCGCGACCTTGTCGCGGCGCAGCAGCCGCCACGCTTCCTTGACCAGGCTTCCGCCGACGTCCTCCGCCGCGGTGGTGGTGTCCACCGCGGTCGACTCGGCCTGGCTCAGGCTCATCGGACCCGCACCCTCGGGTCGACCAGCCCGTACGCGATATCGACGAGCAGATTGACCACGACGTAGATCACGGCGAACACCAGGATGAACCCTTGGATGACTGAGTAGTCGCGGAACCGGATTGCGTCAGCGACGAACTTCCCGACCCCGTTGAACGAGAACACGGTCTCGGTGAGGATCGCACCGGACAGCAGGAGCCCGAGCTGAAGGCCGACGATCGTGACCACTGGGAGCAGAGCATTCCGGAGGATGTGGCGCCGAGTGATCGTCGACGCCAGCAGGCCCTTCGCCTCCGCGGTCCGGACATAGTCCTCGTGGACGACGTCAAGAACCGACGCGCGAGTGATCCGGGTGATGATCGCGAGTGGGATGGTGCCCAGCGCGAGCCCCGGCAGGAGGAGGTGCTGGAACGCATCCCATGCCGCGGCGAGATTGCCCGTGACGAAGCCATCGAGGACATAGAAGCCGGTCGGATGATCGACCCCAAGGATGCGCAGGTTTGACCGGCCGGTGGTCGGGAGCCAGCCAAGCTTGATCGCGAAGATGTATTTCAGCAGGAAGCCGAGAAAGAACACCGGGATCGTCACGCCGATCAGCGAACCGATGATGGCGGTCGAGTCGAGCCAGCTGCCGAACCTTCGGGCGGCGAAGTAGCCGAGCGGGATGCCGATGCCGACGGCAATCACGGTCGCGACCGTCGTGAGCTCGAGGGTTGCCGGGAAGAGGCGGACCATCTCCTCGGTCACTGGCCGCCGGGTCTGGGCCGAGACGCCGAAGTCGCCTTGGACCGAGCGCGAGAGGTACTTCCAGTACTGGACCGTGATCGGCTGGTCCAGGCCGTAGAGGCGTTCGACGGCGGCGATGGTCTCGGGCGTGCCTTTCTCACCGAGCAGGGAGTTTGCGGTGCTCCCCGGCAGCGCGCGCACCCAGGCGAAGAGCAGGATCGACAGGCCGACCAAGATCGGGATCAGCAGGAGCAGGCGTCGGATCACGAACCGTGCCATCGACGAGCCCCACCTTTCCCGGTGTTGGTAGGAGCCTGCCCTTGACGGTGAATCAGATTCGGGGCAGGGGGGCGACCCGCCACGGGCCCCCCCCCCGGGCGCCCAA
>JBBRGR010000503.1:0-2046 GCA_038223815.1 Gemmatimonadales bacterium | reverse complement strand
CCTGCGCGGCGACCCGACGACGCGCGGCCAACTGGCGCTGACCGGCAACGATCTCATGGCGGATGGGATCGTCAGCCCCGGGCCGGGACTGGGCCTGCTCCTCGACCGCCTGCTCGATGCCGTGTTGACCGACCCCGCTCGGAACACGCGGGAACAGTTGCTGGCGATCGCGCGGGGCGCTGCTTCGGCATGACCGACTCCCTCTTTACTCCGCCCGAGCCGCTCGCCGCCCGCATGCGACCGCGTACGCTCGGCGACTACGCCGGGCAGCAGCATCTCCTGGCCCCGGGGAAGCCCCTTGGTGAGGCGATCCGTCGCGGTGATGTGGGGAGCATCGTGCTCTGGGGGCCGCCGGGGACCGGCAAGACCACGCTCGCGCGACTCGTCGCGCAGCACACCGAACGCGCGTTCATCCCGTTCTCGGCGGTGAGCGAGGGGATCCCGCGCGTCCGCGAGATCATCAAGGACGCCGAGGAGCGCCGCCGGCTCGGCCGCGGCACCATGCTGTTCGTGGACGAGATCCACCGACTCAATCGTGGCCAGCAGGACGCCTTTCTCCCGGCCGTCGAGCAGGGGATCGTGACCCTGATCGGTGCGACGACCGAGAATCCATCGTTCGAACTCAACGCCGCACTGCTCTCCCGTGCCCGCGTCTGGGTGCTCCAGCCGCTGTCGCCCGACGAGGTGGCGGCCGTGCTCACACGCGCCGTCACCTCGGACGACGGCTTGCGCTCGGCGGTGACCCTGGAGGATGCGGCGCGTGCCCTGCTCGCACGCGTCGCGGACGGCGACGCCCGACGCGCGCTCACGGTGCTCGAAGCGGCGGCCCAACACGTCGGCGCTGGCGGTACCGTCACGCCCGAGGTCGTCGAGGCGACCATGGCGCGGCGAATCGCCTCGCATGACAAGGCCGGCGAGCAGCACTACGATCTGGTCTCGGCGCTGCACAAGGCGATCCGCGGGAGCGATCCCCAGGCCGCGCTCTACTGGCTCGCGCGCATCCTCCAGGGTGGAGAGGATCCGATGTTTCTTGCCCGACGGCTCGTGCGCATGGCCAGCGAGGATATCGGGCTTGCCGACCCGCGGGCGCTCGAGGTGGCGATCGCCGGACGCGATGCCTTCCATTTTCTGGGGAGTCCCGAAGGGGAACTGGCGCTCGCCGAAGTCGCCGTCTATCTGGCGACCGCCCCGAAGAGCAATCGGGTCTACCTCGCCTGGCAGGCCGCCCAGGCCGCTGCGGCCGATTCCCCCGCTGCCGCCGTGCCGCTGCACATCCGGAATGCCCCGACCCGCCTGATGGAAGAACTCGGCCACGGCAAAGGGTATCGCTACGCCTTCGATGATCCCTCGGCCTTCATCGCGCAAGAGTACCTGCCCGAGGCACTGCAGGGCGCCGAGTTCTACACGCCGGGCCCCTTCGGGCATGAACAGCGGATCGCCGAGCGGATGCGCTGGTGGCGCGAGCGGAGCAGCGTGTCGCCACCGCCGGGTGGCACGTCCACGGGGTAACCACCTCGCACGCCTGCGACCCGCGCGCGTCCGGAACTATCTTCTGGCCACACCAGTCTGGAGTCTGCCATCCGCTCGCTGATCGATGTCATCCCGCCCAAGGAACGCGTGATCCTGGTGGCTGCCCCGCGCAAGGGGAGCCCGGATGCGCAGAAACTCGAGGAACACCTCGGGGAACTCGCGCGGCTGGTTGATACCGCCGGCGGTGAGGTGGTGGGGCGACTGACCCAGCAGATCGCCTCCGCCAGCGCAGCCACCCTGATCGGGGAAGGCAAGGTCGAGGTGCTTGCCAAGCTGGACTTCGAGACCAAGGCCACGCTGGTGGTCTTCGACGAAGAGCTCTCGCCGGCGCAGGGGCAGGGGATCGAGGAAGAAACCCGCACCCGCGTGATGGACCGTGCCGAGATCATTCTCGACATCTTCGCGACGCGGGCACGCAGCCACGAAGCCAAGTTGCAGGTCGAGCTCGCGCAGTTGCAGTACATGCTGCCGCGGCTCACGCGGATGTGGACCCACTTGTCGCGGACGCGCGGCGGC
>JBBRGR010000502.1:0-2064 GCA_038223815.1 Gemmatimonadales bacterium | reverse complement strand
ACCTGGCGTGATCAGGTCCAGTACTGGCGCAACAGCGGCAGCCGCACCGCCCCGGCGTGGACGCTGACCGACAGCGCGCTGGTCACCCTGACGCGCGGCAGCAATACCGCACCGGCCCTCGCGGACCTGGATGACGACGGGGACCTCGACCTGATCGTCGGCGAGGCAAGCGGTCAGCTCAATCTCTACCGCAACACCGGGAACCGCACCGGCCCACGCTTCGAACTCATGAGCGACACGTTTCAGGATATCGATGTTGGGCGACGGTCCGTCCCCACCTTCGCCGATATCACGGGCGATGGACGCCCCGATCTCCTTCTGGGCAGTGAAGACGGGGATGTCCAGCTCTGGCGCAATGTCTCCGAGGGCACCGCGATCCGCTTCGAACGCGACACGACCTTCCGGCTCACCGCCAATCCCTACTCGGCGCCGACCGTGGGCGACCTCTTCGGAAACGGCACACGGCCGATGCTGGTCGGGGCGAATTCGGGAGGGGTGTTGTACTTCGAGAGAGAACGATGATCGGTGATCGATCATCGTTCATCGTTCATCCCACAAACTCAACATCCACCTTGGCTGGAATGATCCCCGCCTCCGCTGCCCGGTCCAGCAGCAGCTGCACCGCTTCGCGGCCGCGATCGCCGTAGTCCACCGTCCACGCATTCACGTACATCCCGACGAACTCATCGGTTCGCTCATCGGAGATGCCGCGATTGTACTGCTTGGCGTGGGCCAGGGCGGCGCTGCGGTGCTCCAGCGCGTGGACGATGCTCGCCTTGAGGTCGCGGGCGACCTGCGCGGTGACCTCGGCGCCCAGGTCGCGGCGCACCACGTTGCCGCCAAGGGGGAGTGGGAGCCCGGTCTCGTCGAGCCACCATTCGCCCATGTCGGCCCAGAGGTGGAGGCCATCGTCGACGTAGGTAAGCTGTCCTTCGTGAATGATCAGGCCGAGGTCCACGTCACCGCGATGCACGGCACCTTCGATCGCGTCGAAAGCCATCACCACCGCCTCGAACTCTGGCTGCCAGAGCTTGAGTGAGAGGTACGCCGTGGTCAGCAGGCCGGGCACCGCGATCCGCTTGCCGCGGGCGGCTTCGCGTACGATGGCCGAGTCGCCGCGACGCTCTCCCGGCGGCGGCGTGAGCGCCACCAGGCGCGGACCGTAGCCATCGCCCATCGAGGAGCCGCTGTTGAGCAGCGCGTAATCCTTGGCGATGTACGCGTAGGCATGGATCGAGACGGCGGAGACGTCGAGCTCCTTGTTCCGCGCGCGCTGATTGAGCGACTCGATGTCGGAGAGCTCGTGCAGGTACGTCAGGTCGCCGGTGGGAATCTTCCCCTCGGCGAGGGCATAGAACATGAACGCGTCATCCGAGTCGGGCGAATGGGCGATGTGGATCGTGGTCGGCATCACTTCGGCCCCGGGTTGTTCTTGAATGCCTCGAGCAGTGGCTTGTGCGCGGTGTATTCGTCGCGCGGCTTGGCGATCTCGGCGTCGTAGTGGGTGCGATAGTCGGTGCGCGCCTTCTCGGCAGCGGCCGTGTTCGCCTGGAAGTCGGCCACGATCGCCTTGATGAAATAGCCCATCAAGTTGTTCGGGGCCTCCGTGAAGATCGTGTCGGCGAGTGCCCCGGCCTCGGCGAAGAGTCCGACCTGCGCCTGGATCATCGCCATGTGGTAGCGCGCGTCAATGTCGCGGTCGCCCGGCGGGAGATTGGCATAGGCACCGATCGCCATCGGGGTGAAGCGGAGCACCGTCGTGGTGTCGCCACGCTCCGAGGCCTCGGTCACCCGGTCGCTGAGCCGGGTGAACTGCTCCCGCGGGGTCATGTTCGAGATGTCCGGGGCCTGACCGGTGGGTGCCGCCCCCGCTCCCCCCGCCGCGATGCCCACGCCCGCCGCTGGCGGCTCGGTCTTGGCGGTCGCGGCATAGAGCACCGCGGCGACCGCGACCACCGTCAGCACGCCCGCGACGATCCATGGCGTCGGCGAGGTGGTGGTCGTCGGCACGGCTGCGCCACTCGCGTGGTGGGCGACCGCGGGGGAGGCCCCGCCGATCGGGGT
>JBBRGR010000501.1:0-2075 GCA_038223815.1 Gemmatimonadales bacterium | reverse complement strand
TTCGGCTGATGCACCGCGACGACCGACGCCATTGGCTCCGATCTCTCACCGCGGCGCTCCACAGCCGCTCGGGCCGGTACTCGACGGAATTCCGCATCGTTCGGCCGAACCTGGCTCCCCGCTGGATCCTCGACCAGGGCGTCGTCATCCGGGATGCGTCCGGCCGGCCCGTCCGCGTCAGTGGGGTGGCGCGAGACATCACCGCCCGCAAGGAATCAGAACTGGCGGTGGCGGTGGAACGTGCCCGGTTCCGGGATCTCTTCGAGAACTCGCCCGATGCGGTCTTCGTGGATTCGTTCGAGGGGGTGATCCTCGACGTCAACCGGGCGGCCTGTGATCTCCACCGTTTGACCCGCGAGCGGCTGGTCGGCCGCCAGGTCATCGAACTGGTGCCTGAGGCCTTTCGCGCCGAGGCGCGCCGCACCTTCCAGCGTTTCGTGGCCGGGGAGGCGAGTTTTGCCAACGGACTGCTCCTCCGGAGCGACGGCATGAACGTGCCGGTGGAACTGCAGGCCACGCGGCTGCTGCACGACCAGCGCAACGCGCTCCTGATCCAGGCGCGTGACACCAGTGCGCGGAAGGCGGAGGAGGAATTTTTCGCCGGACAGAAGCGGATCCTCGAATGGATCGCCACCGCCAAGCCGCTGGTCCAGGTGCTGGACGAACTCGCCCGGGTCACCGAGGCGCGCGCGCCCGGCACTCTCTGCTGGACGCAATGGTTCACCACTCCCTCCCCCGCCCTGCCGGAGGTGGCCGCGCCCTCCCTGGATCCGTCGATTACCAGTGCCCTCGCGGGCATCGTCCAGGCCGGGACCCCGCTGAGAACCCGCCTCGAGGCCGCTGACGGGCAGCCCGTGGTGGTGTTCGATCCCTTCGAGCTGGCGCTATCACAGATGGCGAGCGAGGCGTCCCCGCCCCCTGGCCTGCATCACCGTGAGCTGGTTGCCCTTCCGGTGGTCGCCGGCGACGGCTGCATGCTCGGCGTTTTCGGAGCACTGCTGCCGGCGGGACACTCCACCACCGCCACCGACCTGGGCCTCCACCGGTTGGCCGCCTCCCTCGCCCGGGTGGCCATCGAACGTCATCACGCGGACACCGCTCTCCTGCAGAGTGCCACCCGGATGCGGTTGGCCAACGCCGCACTCCTCACGCTGGCGCGAAGCGAGGCGATCTCGCGGGGCGACCTGAGCGTGGCACTGGCCGATCTCGCCGAGGCGGCGGCCCGCAGCGTCGGGGTCGCCCGCGCCGGGGTCTGGCTCCTGGACGAGAACGCCGGGGTCCTTCGGCGATTCCATGAATTCTCGACAACCGATGGTGGCAGTCGCGAAGCCTCGGAGTACCCGGTTGCGAGCCTCCCCCGCTACCTGGAAGCCATCAGCCACGAGCGCCTGGTCTCCGTCACCGACGTCGCCGCCGACCCCCGCCTAAGCGAATTCCTGCGGCTGGGCCGCACGCTTCCGCCCGCGTGCTCCCGGCTGGATGCCGGCATCCGCCTGCGAGGCCGGATCGCCGGGGTGGTCATCCTGGAGCATGTGGGGACCCCGCGCGTCTGGAAGAGTGATGAGGCCCTGATTGCGGGCTCGCTTGCCGACATCGTGGCGATGGCGCTGCAGGCCAGCGAACGCCGCTGCATGGAGGAAGCCCTTCGGCAAAGCGAGGAGGCGTACCGCTCGGTGGTGAGCGCGCTGGCCGAAGGCGTGATGCTGATCAACCGGGAAGGCGTCTTCCTCGCCTACAACGACAGTGCCGCCTCAATCCTCAGGCTGGGCAACTCCGAACTCCCCCGGCGGCGGCTGTCGGATGAGCACTGGGACGTCATCCGGCTTGATGGAACCTGCGTCCCGGCATCCGAGTTCCCCGCCACCGTCACTTTGCGCACCGGACAGCCGATCACGGACCGGGTCATGGGGGTGCGGCGGCCGGATGGCTCGACCGTTTGGATTTCGATCAACACCCGCCCGTTCGCGCGCGCCGACGACGGCGAAGTAGCCAGCGTGGTGGTGTCCTTCACCGACATCACCCGGCGCCATCCTCGAACGCGAAGAGGCCTATCGTGCGCGCGCCGAAGAGGACGG
>JBBRGR010000500.1:0-2077 GCA_038223815.1 Gemmatimonadales bacterium | reverse complement strand
GCTCGACCTGATCCGCCGGCGGCACTTGGCCGACCCCATCGTCCACGGCGTTCCGATTCGCCCCACCGCGAGCTGACCCTCCGGCGGGACTCACCCCCGCCAGCATGAGGCGCGACGTTGGCTCCGTTCACCTCACCCACGACCTCGGCGGACTTCGACCTGTTGCGCAGCGTGCACCGCGAGCGCCTCGGGGAGACCATTGCCCGCAGCGTCGCGCATGCGCTGCGCGATCTGGCGCAAGTGGTGGACGTGATCGACATGACCGAGGGACGCGGTATCGAGGGAGCCCGCGCCCACGCGCTCGCCGCGGCGCGACTGCGCGAGGGCTTGCTGGGTCAGATCGCGCTCCTCGAGGCCTTTGCGTTGAGCGACCGACAGCGGATCACGCCTCTCGCGATGGCGGATGTGGCCGATACGGCGGTGCAGCTCGCGCGCCGCGCCATCGGCCCGTCAGCCGTCACCCTCAGCGTCGCGGTGCCACGCACCCTTCCCCCGGCAATTGGGATCGCGGGCGACGTTGCGGAGGCAATCTACGCGGTCGTGGTCAATGCGATTGACGCGGTGCGGATTCGGGGGGGCGGGGAAGTCCGGATCACCGGGAGGCTCGACGCCGATGCCGTGGTAGTGGTGGTCGAGGACAACGGCCCAGGGGTGCCCGCGATGCTCGCCGAGGGCGAGCGCCTCTTCGAGCCGACGGTGGTGGCGGGCCAACCTGTGCAGGGAATCGGGTTGCCGGTGGCGCGCGAGTTGGTGCGCCGACATGGGGGCGAACTCAGCCTTGTCCCCGGCGATGGGCCGGGTGCCCAGTTTGTGCTTCGGCTACCGCTCTGGCGCCGGGTCGCTGCCTCGCGGAGCGGGGCGTAACGGGAGCTGGGCGGCCCAGGCGCGTGTGTGGTCCCCCGGCGCTGCAGCCCGCTGATTCTCCGAGGCCACCTGCTGCACCAGTTCCTCCCGCAAGATCCCGGTCTCGGCTGGGGCCTCGATCCCGAGGCGGGCGCCTCGCTTGTCACACGACAGCACCACCACCCGAATCCCACCGTCCAGCACGATGGCCTCGCCAGGGCGTCGGGTGAGAACGAGCATCCGCTAGACCATCCGCAACAGGTCGTCCATCATGCTGTTCGCCACCGTCACGAGGCGGGTCGCCGCGGCGTACGCCTGCTGCTGCACGATCAGTTGCACCAACTCCTCGTCGGTCGAGACGCCAGTCTCCGCGGAGCGCCGCGACCGCGCGGAATCCAGCAGCGTGCCGGCCACGCTCGCCTCGCGCTCCGCATCGGCCACGAGCGATCCGACCGTGGTCACCAGCGCGTTGTAGAACTCGCCCGGCGTGCTGCTGTTGAGCGACCCGATCGCGGTGGTGCGCAGTCCGGCGAGGGCGAGCGCAACGCGATTGTCGCCGGCGGCGGCGGTCGTCCCGGCCACCACATTGGCGGACGATGCCGCCACACCGGTGGCAAGCCGGAACGCACCCGCGGTGAGCCCTGCAGGATCAAAGAAGTTGACCCCGGTGGCGCCACCGAGGGTGAAGCCGCTGGAGTGCAGCGCATTGACCTCGGTGACAATGCCGGCGACCAGGCGATCGATCTCCCCGCGAATGCTCGGGATCGCCTGCTGCCCCAGCGCGGTGAGGCCCGCGAGTGTCCCACCCACGGGATCGATCAGTCGGGAACTCCCTACCGCCCCCACGCCGATGCCGCCCCCGCCGAGGGTGCGCACTTCGAGTTGCTGGGCGAACTTGCCATCCACCAGGAGGGTATCGCCGGCGATCACGCCCACGGTATTGTCGGACCGCTCGATGACGCGCACCTGAATCAACGTGGCCAGCTCATCGAGGAGCTGCCCGCGCCGATCCTCGAGGTCCGGCGCGGTGCGATTGGGGCCGCCCTGCACCACAATCTCGCGATTGAGCTCGCCGATCTGGGTGGCGAGGGCATTGATCCGGTCGACCGTCTGACCGGTCCGCTCGGTCGTGTCGGCCGCCACGGCATCGAGGCGATTGGCCACCAGCCCCACCTGCTGGATGAGCGAGCCGCCCGCCTGCCGCACGACGCTGCGCGCCGCCAGCGACGAGGGG
>JBBRGR010000499.1:0-2084 GCA_038223815.1 Gemmatimonadales bacterium | reverse complement strand
CTCACGTCTTCCGCCTCCCCCCCTCCGCCCTGCTAAATTCCCCCATGACCTACGCTGTCAAGGAGATCTACTACACCCTGCAGGGCGAAGGCCGCCATGCGGGGCGCCCGGCGGTCTTCTGCCGCTTCGCCGGGTGCAATCTCTGGACGGGGCGTGAGGCCGATCGGGCCACCGCGACCTGTCAATTCTGCGACACCGATTTCGTCGGGACCGATGGCCCGGGCGGGGGCAAGTTCACCACGCCCGAGGCGCTGGCGACCGCGGTGGCGGCGGCATGGCCCGCGGGTGCTCGCCGGGGGGAGCGCTACGTCGTCTGCACCGGCGGTGAGCCAACGCTGCAGCTGGATCGGGCCGCCGTGGATGCGCTCCACGCCCGCGGCTTCGAAGTGGCGATCGAGACCAACGGGACCAATGCGGTGGTGGAGGGCGTGGACTGGATCTGCGTCTCGCCCAAGGCGGGGACGGCGCTGGTGCAACGCCATGGCGATGAACTGAAACTGGTCTTCCCGCAGCCCGCCGCGATGCCGGAGGTATACGCCACACTCGATTTCCGCCATCATCTGTTGCAGCCGATGGACGGGCCGAACCAGGTGGCCAACACCGAGGCGGCCGTGGCGTATTGCCTGGCGCATCCGCAGTGGGGGCTTTCGCTCCAGACGCACAAGTTTCTCGCCATCCCGTGAGTCACCCCATGCACGGTTACAGCGACCGGATCAACCACGCGCTCGCCTTTGCGGCCAAGCACCACGCCCCGCGCGCGCCCCTGACCGGCGCGATGCACTTCCTCGCGCACCCGGCGAATGTGGCCATCATCCTTGCCCGGCATGGCGCGGATGAAACCACGCTGGTTGCCGGCATCCTCCACCATGTGCTCGAGGTGGCCCCGCCGATGGGGCGCGACGCGCTGGCGCGAAAGATCGGCCAGAAGTTCGGCCCCGTGGTCCTCGGGGTGGCCGTGGACGCCGTGGAACCGATGGTGGATGCGCAGGGGGAGCTCCTCCCCTGGCCGCATCGCAAGCGTTGTTTGCTGACCGCGCTCGCGACGATGGAGCCGCGCGCGCTCGACATCTGCTGTGCGGACGAGATCCATCAGTGCGGGACCGCCATCACGCTGGTGGAGCGCCTCGGCGTCGAGTACCTGCAGTCCGGCGGTCTCGCCCCCGCGCCGATCGTGCATGCCTGGTATGGCGACCTCGACACCGTCCTCGGGCGACGCGAGGATTGGCCGGGCCGGGGACTCCGCCACGAGCTGGGGGCGCTCCGACGGCGGCTGGCCGCTGCCGTACGGCTCGGCGAGTAGCGACCCGGGTATCTTTCGGCCATGTCGGTTGCCTTGCCGGACTTCGTCCTTTCCCGCGTCACCGCCGCCCTCGGCGAACGCTTTCGTCTCGACACGATCGTCGCCGCGTCGCCGGAGCGACTCCTCTTTCGTGCACAGGATCGCCGCCTGCAACGGGTGGTCGCGCTGCGGGTCAACGTTGACACGAGTGACGCCCTCCGCCGCTGGTTCCTCAAGGAAGCCGAGGCCCTGGCTCGGCTGGATCACCCGGCGATCCGGCATGTCTACGAGGCGGGCGTCGTCGGCGACATCGCGTACCGGGTCGGCAACTGGGTCGAAGGCGAATCGCTCGCCGACGCCATCCAGCGTGGCCCGCGGCCGATCCCCTCGGTGCACTCCCTCGCGCGGGACATCCTCGGGGCCCTCGAGCACGCCCACGCCCACGGCATCATCGTCCGCCGGATCGTCCCGGCGTCGCTGCTGCTCACCAGTACCGGCCGCGGCACCGTCACCGACCTGCGCTACTGCAACCTGACGCTGCCCGACATTCCCGCCGGGGACCAGCCGACGGGCTCCCCGTTTCTCGCCCCGGAAGTACGCGAGGGGAAGCAGGGCGATCCCACCAGCGATATCTACACCGCGGGCGCGGTGCTCTACTTCGCCGTGACCGCCACGACGCCCCCGCTCGAGGCCGCCGATCTCGTGCGGCCGCGCGATATCCGGGGCGTCATTCCGGCCGCACTGGAGCGGGTCATCCTCCGGGCGCTCGACCCCGAGCCGGATGAGCGCTACCTGACGGCCGAGG
>JBBRGR010000498.1:0-2098 GCA_038223815.1 Gemmatimonadales bacterium | reverse complement strand
CCCGGCTCGATGCGGAGCGCCCTGGAACTGGGCTTGGGCTGGCGATTGCCCGCTGGATCGCGATGCACCACGGGGGTACCCTGCGGGTCGAGGATGCAGGCCCGGGGGCACGTTTTGTCCTCGCGCTGCCGGCCGCCTCGCCTAGTGACACCCCATCGCCTCCCGCTGCGTAGGGCGCGCCATGTCGAACCTCGATCCCACCTTGCTCGCGCTGCAGGCCGCCGTGGCCGGCCGCTACTCGCTCGAACGCGAGCTGGGTCGCGGGGGCATGGGGATCGTCTACCTTGCCCGCGATGTGCAGTTGGACCGGCCCGTGGCGCTCAAGTTGCTGCCCCCAGACCAGGCCGCAGTGCCCGAACGACGCGAGCGCTTCCTGCGTGAGGCCCGGATGGCTGCGCGGCTGGCCCACCCGAACATCGTGCCGATTCACGCCGTGGAAGAGATCGGCCCGTTCGTCTTCTATGCCATGCGCTATGTAGCCGGCGACACGCTCGGCGAGCGACTGCGACGCCTGGGGCGCCTCTCGCCGACGACGGCGACCCCACTGCTTCGGGACGTGGCCTACGCGCTTGCCTACGCCCATGCCCAGGGCGTGGTGCATCGCGACATCAAGCCGGACAACATCCTCCTCGATGGAGAGGGCGATCGCGCGCTGGTCACCGATTTCGGCATCGCCCTCCTGCGCGAGGATGCGGCCGAGCACCGGATCGTCGGGACCCCGGAGTACGTCGCGCCGGAACAGGCGAGTGGCGAGCCGGTCGATGGGCGCAGCGATCTCTACGCCCTCGGCGCGATGGGCTTCCATGCCCTCGCCGGCCGTCCACCATTCATGGGAAGCGCGGCGCAATTGATCGCGCAGCACCTCACTCAGGCACCCCCTCCGCTGTTGAGTCTCGTGCCGGAACTGCGGCCAGCGCTCGCAGCGGCGATTGATCGCGCGCTCTCCAAGCATCCCGAGGATCGCTTCCCGACCGCCGAGGCCATGGCGGAGGCCCTTGAGCCGCCGCGGGCGCTGTCACAGGACTTGCCGGTCCCGGTGCGCGTCTGGGTCGAGCGCGGGCGCGAACTGAAGGCGATCTACCTGCTCTGGTCTCTGGTCTTCTATGGCATCGGAACCTGGGCCTTCGTGATATCGGGAGCAGAGTCCGCGACGCGCCCCTTCATCGCGTGGGCCTTCATGGCGCTCTGCGGTGCCGCCGCCGCGCTCCCGTGGGTGGGACATGGCGTCTGGCGTATTCACGAGACGCGACGCGCGCTTGAGGCCGGCGTGACGCTCGAGGAGTTGCGGCATGGACTGGAGGTGGCCCTTGCCCGTCGCGAGGAAGAACTGCGCTATGAGGTCGCGCGCCCGATCCACTGGATCCCCACGCTCGTGCGCGCCGGCACCTACGTGGCGTTCGCCGGCGCGATGGCGGCGCTGGTATACGGCTACTTCTTCACCACGACGCGACACGAGGCTGGCGGGGCGTTCGGGATGTTCATCATCGCCACCATCGGCGTGCTGGCCGGGTCGCTCTTCGGCCTCATCTTCCCTGGACGGCGCGTGCGGCCCACCGATCCGTTCGCGCGGCTCCGTCGCTGGATGTGGAACGGGCCGTTCGGGCAGGTGATGGCGTCGATCTCGCGCTTTGGACTCGATCGCTCCGCGCCGAAAGGGTGGGACGCCTGGCGCCCCACCGAAGTCGCGCTCGGCAGTGCGACCGAGACCCTCTTCATGGCACTGCCGGATGGGATCCGGACCGCCTTTGCGGATTTGCCGATCGTGGTGAACCGACTGGAGCGCGAGGCCGAGCATGCGCGTCAGCAGGTCGCGTCGGGCGCTGAGGGGCCGTGGGCCGCACGATTGCAGCAGTCGGTGGCCGCGATCGACATGCTGCGGGTGGGGCTGCTGCAGATGTCCGCCGGGCGAATGGAGGCCGGCTCACTCACCGCCGACCTCGATGCGGCCCGGGCGCTGTCGGACCGGATCGACTACCTGGTGGCGGCGAGCGACGAGGTGTCGTCGTTGCTGCGCGATATGGGCGCGAGCTCGCTCCAGAGCAACACCCAGGCATTGCCAAGAAAGAGCGCGCCAACCACGTCGCTGGGGTAGTGTACC
>JBBRGR010000497.1:0-2101 GCA_038223815.1 Gemmatimonadales bacterium | reverse complement strand
CGTTGCTCAGGCCCCGGCAGAAACTGGAGGAGTCCGCGAATCGACCAGAAGAGGTGAAGCCGATGAAGATCCGTGACGTGATGACCCGCGAGGTGATCAGCGTGCCGCCGGCCATGCGTTTGAAGGACCTCGCGAGGCTTCTCTCGGAGCGACGCATCAGCGGCGTGCCGGTGGTCGACGAAGGCGGGGCGGTCATCGGCGTCATCTCGGAGGCGGACCTCCTGGTGAAGCAGCTGGGCAGACCGCTGACCCGGCGCACACCGCTGGACTGGATCTTTGGCGAAGTGCACAACCCCGATGAGCTTCGGCGGCGGTCGGCCAGCACGGTGCAGCAGGCGATGAGCTCCCCGGCGATCACGGTCGACGCCGATTGCCCCCTCCGCGAGGCGGCCGCCCTGATGGTGGACCGCGGCATCAACCGGCTGCCGGTGACCGACGATGGGCGCTTCGTCGGGATCGTCACGCGCGCGGACTTCGTGCGCGCCTACCTGCACCGCGACGAAGAGATCCTGCACGCCATCCGCGACAACGTCATCCGACGCACGATGTGGCTCGACCCTGACGACCTGCAGGTCGAGGTTCGCGAGGGCCTGGTCCGGATCGCGGGGACGGTCGACCGCCGATCGACGGCGACCATCCTGGAGAAGCTCATCGGTGTGGTCGATGGAGTGGACGGGCTCGAGAGCTATCTGACCTGGGAGTTCGATGACAGCGCGGTCGAGCCCTCCGCGGTATCCGAGCCCGAGCCGGGGGCGGCGTCATTGATCGCGCGCGAGCGGCCCCGGCCGTTGTACCGCTGAACGTCCGTTATCTGAACGTCCGCGATCAACAGCAGTTTCAGCAGGACGGCCAGAAAGTGATCGCACGCGAAGTGAATCTCGACCGCGTATCGCTGGACGGCTTCGCTGTGCGCCGCCTCTCGGCGACCCTGCGCCTCGGGGCGGCGATCGTCCCGAAACCCGGGAGAGCCCGAATCGAATTAGCCCGCGCCGGCCCGAGGTTGGCCGGAAGAAGGCGCGTTTCGCCAAATCGGTCGCGACGACATAGAGGGCCGTAATCCCGGCCAGCGCTGCGAGCAGGTATGCCGGCAGGCCTATTAGGCCAAGCGGCTGAGCGATCGGGCTGAACGGGATCGCCGAGGCGAGAATTCCGACCGCCACGCTGCTGAGCGCCAGCAGGCGACTCGGGCGGCTGCGGAAGAACGCCGTCTGGGAATCACCAGTGCCGGTGGTCTCGGCCTCCTCGCCGGCGGTGCAACACCCCGCGAGGGACTCCATTTCGTCTACGCGGTTGTGGCCGTCGCCATCGTCCTGATGAGCATGTCACTGTTCGCGAGCGCGCCGGCGCGCACTCGCGCGAGTGCGGCTGCGGTAGGCGCCGTCCTCGCCCTCGGCGTCATCGTCCGCCTCTTCCACACTGGCTGACCCCTGCGTCCCGGGCCAGGAGGAACGCGGATCTGATCACGAATCTGCTCCATCGCAGTGTTCCCGTGTGGATGAGACGCCGGGCAAGGGCCCACCCCTCGGGGACACCCCACTGCGGCGCAGAGACTAACCGTCGGCTGGTGCGGCGGCAAGGGCGCAGTGGCGGCCGACCCCACGTCCGGCTGCCGTGGTCCGTTCAGCCTCTCGGCTGCTTGACCGACTCCCGGTGGAACCGTTGTGGCCAGTCCACGCCGGGATGCGCCCACCGCGATTCGGCCGCGGATCGACTATCCTCGGACGGCCACCAATCCCCCGCGCGAACCCGCACGAAAGGCAAGGCCATCCGCATGGACCGATTGGCCCGACGCATCGGGCTCGGACTGGCGGCTCGGGGCGACATCGACGAGGTCGTCGCGTGGAGTGACGCCGCGCGAGGCGCCGGACTCGACTCGGTCTGGGTCCACGACAGCTACTTCGAGCGCGACGCGATCTCCTACGTGAGCGCGATCGCCTCCCGGCTTGGCGCCGACGAGGCAGCCGATGATTTCCGCATGGCCCTCGGCGCCGTCAACCCGTACACGCGCCACCCCGTCGTGCTGGCGATGACGGGCTCCGCACTCGACGAGATGGCTCCCGGCCGGATCGTGATGGGCCTCGGCACCGGCCTGCCATTGCGC
>JBBRGR010000496.1:0-2105 GCA_038223815.1 Gemmatimonadales bacterium | reverse complement strand
ATCACCACCTTGAGCCCGGGGATGTGGGCGTACCAGCTCTCGAACGCCTGCGAGTGTTGCGCGCCCAGCTGCAACGCCGCACCACCCGGCCCGCGGAAGACGATCGGACAGCCAATCTGCCCACCGCTCATGTAGCGGATCTTCGCGGCCACGTTGACGATCTGGTCGATCGCCAGCAAGGCGAAGTTCCACGTCATCATCTCGATCACTGGGCGCAAGCCGGTCATCGCGGAGCCGATCCCGATCCCGGCAAAGCCGAGCTCCGCAATCGGCGTGTCGACCACCCGCATCGGCCCGAACTCCGCAAGAAGGCCGCGGCTGACCTTGTACGCCCCCTGATACTCGGCGACTTCCTCGCCCATCAGGTAGACGTCGCCGTCGCGCTGCATTTCCTCGCGGAGCGCTTCATTCAAGGCATCGCGGTAGGTGAGCGTCGCCATCAGCCCTCCTCCCCGTTCGGCGCCAGGACGTCGCTGTAGAGCGCGCTCGCATCCGGCTCCGGCGACTCCTCCGCGAACGTCACCGCGTCGGCCACTTCCGCCGCCACCTCGGCTTCGAGCGCTGCCAGGTCGGCATCGTCGAGCAGCCCCGCATCGCGCATCCGCGCGTCGAGCAGCGCAATCGGGTCACGCTGCCGCGAGGCATCCAGCTCTTCCTTGCTCCGATAGGTGCCGCTGGCGGCATCCGACATCGAGTGACCGACAAAGCGGAAGGTGCGGATGTCCAGGAGCGTCGGGCCTTCGCCGGCGCGCGCCCGCGCATAGGCCGCCTCGGCGGCCTCGCGCACGGCGAGGACATCCTGGCCGTCGACCTCGATCCCCGGCATGCCATAGCTCGCGGCGCGCGTGTGGAGCTCGGTGACCGCGGCCGCACGCTTGACGGCCGTCCCCATCCCATAGCCGTTGTTCTCGATCACGAAAATCGCCGGGAGCTTCCAGAGCCCCGCCATGTTCAGCGTCTCGTGGAACGAGCCGATGTTGGCGGCCGCTTCGCCGAAGAAGGTGAGCGAGACCTGCTCGGTCTTCCGGTACTTCGCCGCCCACGCGAAGCCGGCACCGAGGGGGATCTGCCCGCCGACGATCCCGTGGCCGCCCATGAAGCCGCGCGACAGATCGAACAGATGCATCGACCCGCCCTTGCCGCCGGAACAGCCGGTCGCCTTGCCGTAGAGCTCCGCCATGATGCTGCGCGAGGGCATCCCGCGTGCGAGCGCCTGACCGTGCTCCCGATACGCGGAGATCACATAGTCGTCCGGGCGCAGCGCGGAAATCAGTCCGACGGCCACCGCTTCCTGGCCGATGTACAGGTGGCAGAATCCACCGATCTGGCCCACGGAGTAGGCCTCGCCAGCCCGTTCCTCGAAACGACGAATCAACAGCATCATCCGCAGCCACTCGCGGTACTGGTCCGCGAAGGGGGCATCGGTCCCGCGGCGTCGCGCCGTGGGACCGTCGCTGGTACTGACGGCCATTTAGAATCTCTCCGGAACGGTGGAGGCCAAGGCCTCCACACCGGTGGTCTGGGTTTCCGCACTGCGCGGCGGGCTCGGTCGGGCCGACCTGGCCTGATCCCAGGCATGGTAGGAGGAGCGCGTCAACGGGGAACTCTCGACATGCGAGAAGCCCAGGCGGAGTCCGATCGCCTTCAACTCGGCGAATTCATCCGGAGTGTAATAGCGCACCACGGGAAGGTGCCCATCGGAGGGCCGAAGATACTGGCCCAGCGTCACGATGTTGACATCACTCCGCCGCAGATCCTGCAGGCAGGTAATGATCTCGTCCCATTCCTCTCCCATGCCGAGGATGATCCCGGACTTGGTGAGGGCGGTGGCGTCCATGGCGCGCGCGGTGGCGAGCACACGGAGCGCGCGGTCGTAGCGACCGCCTGGGCGGGCGAGCCGATAGAGTCGCTCCGCCGTCTCGAGGTTGTGGTTCAGGATGTCGGGCTTCGCGTCCATGACGATCTGCAATGCCCGCTCCGACCCCTTGAAGTCCGGAATCAGCACCTCGACCGAGGCCCCGGGAAGGCGCGCCTTGATCTCGGTGATGCAGCCCGCGAACGCTTCCGCCCCGCCATTCGGGAGGTCGTCGCGGTCGACGGACGTG
>JBBRGR010000495.1:0-2106 GCA_038223815.1 Gemmatimonadales bacterium | reverse complement strand
GTCTGGCTTGACCGGAAGCCGGCCGCCTCCACGCTGAGCATCTGACCATGATTCGACTCTTTTCAAATGCAGATTACGACTTCATTGCGCACCGGAAGCAGGCCTTCGGGGTGACCTTCGTGCTCATCGCGGTCGGCCTCGTGTCGCTGCTGACACGGGGGGTGCAGCAGTCGATCGAGTTCACGGGCGGGACGCTGGTGCAGTTCACGACCGCGCAGCCGATCGAGGTGGACAAGCTCCGCGCCGGACTCGAAGCCGCCGGCATCACCGGCGCCGAGATCCAGCGTTTCGGGGCGGAGAATGAGTACGTCGTCCGGGCCCGGACCGCAGTCGCCGGCTCCGACGCCGACGACACCCAGGCCACCGCGAAGGTCGTCAACGCCGCGATCGCCTCCGTCGCGGGCGAGGGCAACTTCACCCCGGGGAGCGGCGAGGCGGTCTCGCCGAAGGTCGGTGGGGAACTGAAGACCCAGGCGCTCTCGGCGATCCTGCTCTCGTTCCTGGCGGTGCTGGCCTACCTCGCCTACCGGTTCGAGTGGCGCTTCGGTCTGGCCGCCGTCATCGCGACGGCGCACGACATCCTCCTGACCGTCTGCTTCATCGCCATCATGCGGATCGAGTTGTCGCTGGTGGTGGTCGCGGCCGTGCTCTCCATGGTCGGCTACTCACTGAACGACACCATCATCATCTTCGATCGGGTGCGCGAGAATCTCCACAAATATCGTCGCTCCGAACTCGTGCCGGTCCTCAACCGCTCGATCAACGAGACGCTGCCGCGCTCGGTCCTGACGCACGCGACCACGCTCGCGACGCTGCTTGCCCTGGCGATCTTTGCCGGGGATGTGATCCGCCCGTTCGCCTTGGTCATGTTCTTCGGCGTCTTCACGGGCACGTTCTCCTCGATCTGGATCGCGGCCCCGGTGCTGCTGATGATCGAGCAGCGCTGGCCCGGCATGGACAATCGCGGCGTCAAGCTGAGCGCCAAGGTGCAGCCGCGCACCACGGTCGCCCCGGTCTGACCGGATGCTGGTGGACAGCCACTGCCACCTCTCCGACCCGGCCTTCGCGCCGGACCGCGAGGCGGTGCTGGCCCGGATGGCGGCGGCCGGGGTCGGCCGTGCCCTGCTGATCGAGTCCGTCACCACCCAGCTCGAGGAGACACTCGACTGGGTGGCCGTGTATCCCGGCCTGGCGGTGGCGACTGGCTGCCATCCCCATGACGCGTCACAGTGGGGGGCGGAACTCGCGGATCGCCTCGTGCAGGCCTGGCAACATCCGCTGGTCCGTGCCGCGGGCGAGATGGGGCTCGACTACCACTACGACTTCTCGCCGCGGGCCATCCAGCGTGCGGCGTTCGCCGAGCAATGCGCATTGGCCGCCAAGGCGGGGTTGCCGGTGGTGCTCCACGCCCGTGAGGCCGACGACGACGTCGTCGCCATCCTGCGGAACCAGCCCGACGCCACCGTGATCCTCCACTCCTTCTCGAGCGGCCCCACGTTGCGTGCGGCCGGACTCGCGGCGGGGTGGTACTTTTCATTCAGCGGCATGGTGACCTTCCGGTCGTGGAGCGACCAGGACACCATGCGGGCGGTCGCGGCGGATCGCCTGTTGGTGGAGACGGACGCGCCATACCTGGCCCCCGTGCCGCATCGGGGGAAGCGCAACGAGCCGGCATTTGTGGTCGCAGTGGCACGCTCGCTCGCCGAGGTGCGCGGCATGCCATTCGAGGAGCTTGTGGCGTGCACGACAGCCAACGCCATGCGACTCTTCTGGCCCAAGGAATCTGGTCATCGCGGAGCCATGCGGGACACGTGATGACACCCACCTCTGGAGGACTCGACCTCATGCAGACCATAGCCACTCCCGATGCACCGGCAGCGATCGGCCCGTACTCGCAGGCGATTCTCGTGAACGGCATGCTCTATACGGCTGGGCAGATTGCGCTTGACCCGGCCTCCATGGAGATCGTCCCCGGGGGGGTCACAGAGCAGACGGAGCAGGTCTTCAAGAATCTCGGCGCGGTCCTCGCCGCAGCGGGGATGACCTTTGCCAACGTCGTGAAGACGACGGTCTTCCTCCGGGACATGGCGGAATTCGCCCCGATGA
>JBBRGR010000494.1:0-2107 GCA_038223815.1 Gemmatimonadales bacterium | reverse complement strand
CCCAATGACGCCTCCCTGCATCCACGGCTTCCGTACTGAAGAGTGCACCGCCTGCCGATCTTGTCCCCACGGACTCGTCACCAGCAGATGCAGCCGCTGCATCAAGGCCTCAAGCACGCCGGCCGGCCGTAAGGCCCTCCTAGTCGCCCACGGGGACCACCCATCCGAGGAGCGCGCCGGGTTCGAGATCTTCTATGTCCCCGAGTTGAATGGATGGCAGGTTCGGGGCGACGGCGAGGCGCCCTCGGCCGAGTCGTATCGGTCCATCTTCCTCGCCCGCAAGGCGGTCGACGACCTCGCCGCGGCTGGCGCCGCCAGGGAAGCCAAGCGCAGCTCCTAGCCCCGACCGTCAGGCCGGCAGGCCGGCCTTGAACGCCTGGATCCGGGCATACGACTCGTCGATCCGCCCCTCGCTGAGACTCCCGTCGAGCACGAGCCCCTCGGTCAAGTCGATCGTCTGCGCAACGATCTCCGGCTCGTAGACCTGCTGCTGCGCGATCGTCAGCACGTCCACCCCGGCCAGGATGGCAAGCTTCAGGGCGTCGGAGTAGCCGCAGGCCTCGCGGATGGCAACCAAACGTGCATCCGCGAGTTCCCGACCGACATCACCGACAGCATGGATTACGTCAAGGCCGTGGCTGCCCGCCTCTCGGCCTTCACGTATTCCATCCGGAAGGCGACCGACGACACCGACAAGATCGGCGACGCCAATATCGTGGATCTCTTCACCGAGATCAGCCGATGTGCCGACAAGTACCTCTGCTTCCTGGAGGCGCACCTGCAGGACTAGCTTCACCTCGCCGGGCGGATGGACGCCCCGTACACTGCAGCGCGTGATGCGCTGCCCGAATTGCGACGAGGAGAACTCGGAGCGGGCGAGGTTCTGCTCCCAATGCGCCAGCCCGCTGGGGGCAACCGCCCTGGCCGGCGAGGTCCGGAAGACGGTGAGCATCCTGTTCGCCGACATCGTCAGCTCCACCAGCCGCTCGGAGCAGATCGACCCCGAATCGACCCGTCGAATGCTCGCCCGCTACTTCGACGCAATGCGCCGCGTCGTCGAGGCGCACGGTGGAACCGTCGAGAAGTTCATCGGTGATGCGGTGATGGCCGTCTTCGGCATCCCGGTCCTCCACGAGGACGACTCGCTGCGGGCCGTTCGCGCCGCGCATGAGCTCGGCGTAGCGGTCGCAGCCCTCAACGACGAGCTGACCAGCGGCGGGTGGCCTCCCATCTCGCTGCGCATCGGCGTCAACACTGGGGAGGTCGTCGCCGGCGACCCGGCCGCCAGCCAGACGCTGGTGACCGGCGACGCGGTGAACGTTGCGGCGCGGTTGGAACAGGCTGCCGGTCCGGGCGAGGTGGTCATGGGGGCGAGCACCTATCGCCTGGTCCGCGAGGCGGTCGATGCGGAGTCGATTCCGGCGCTCGAGCTGAAGGGCAAGGCGGATCCGGTCGAGGCATACCGCCTGATCGGCCTCAAGGAGCAACAGCCGATGAGGCGCCACGACACTCCGCTGGTGGGTCGCCAGAGCGAGCTCCGCATCCTGACCGAGGCCTTCGAACGGGCGAAGCGTGAAGAGACGTGCCACCTCTTCACGCTGCTGGGCACTGCCGGGGTCGGCAAGTCGCGACTCGTTCACGAGTTCCTCCAGCAGGTGCGAGCCGATGCGCACGTGCTGCGTGCCCGATGCCTGCCGTACGGAGAGGGAATTACCTTCTGGCCGATCGTCGAGCTGGCCCAGGCGGCCGCCGGAATCAACCCGGCAGACGCAGCCGAGACCGCGCGTGGAAAGCTCGGAACGCTGCTGGCGGATGCCGACGAGCGCGACGCCATCGTGGAGCGGGTGGCCGCCGCCATTGGCCTCTCGGAGTCCGTCGTGCCGTCCGAGGAGATCTTCTGGGGCGTTCGGAAAATGCTGCAGACGATCGCGCGGCCTCAGCCTCTGATCGTCGTCATCGACGACCTGCACTGGGCTGAGCCGACCATGCTCGACCTGATCGAGCACCTCGCCGACTGGTCCCGTGAAGCTCCGATCCTCATGCTCGCGGTGGCCCGGCCGGAGATGCTCGATCTGCGACCCCACTGGGGCGGGGGCAAGATGAATGC
>JBBRGR010000493.1:0-2110 GCA_038223815.1 Gemmatimonadales bacterium | reverse complement strand
GTTCATGTGGCCAAAGCCAACCAGGCATTGCACTCCGAGCACGTGATGGCAGTGGTCGATCACGTCGCGGACATATTGCGCCTTGTTGGCAAACGTCCATTTTTTCTGGTCGACCTTCTGCTCGGCTTCTGACTTTTTGCGCCACGCGCGTCTCTCTTCATCGGTCCTGTCAGTGGGCGGTGTCGGCTGCGCGAATGCCATCGTCAACGAGTCGAACTCGATATCGAGATTGCCTGTCTTCGGATTGAAGTTTGTCTCTTCGATGGTGCGCAGCAGCGACAGGTGGTCGATCATCGGGGCTTGGTCGCCCGGGCGACACGTGGACAGCAGGAAGGTCGGGTCGACGTGACCGCTGCTATTCTTGAAGTTCTCGAGGGAGCACCACGCTGACAGGCGGCGACGCGGGCGGGCAGAGGCGGTGGTCATAGCGGGGCTCCGGTGGGCGCGGGACGCGGCTCTCCCTCGTCGTGGGCGGCGAGGATCGCGTCCTTGGTGTCGGCGTCGAGGGTGCGACTGGGCGTGAGCGCGTGTTCGCGCTGGAAGTAGGCGATGGCGTCCTGATGGATCCCCTCGATCCACAGGCGACTGATCTCGCTCCCGAATCGAGACACACGAGGACGTGGGAATCCGGAGCGACCGATCCCTGTTGAGCGGGTATGCCCCGAGCCAACTCGCCGACGGCGAAGTCGCCGCGTTCGTCTGTCCGCCGCCGCCGCGCCCAGCGAAGCCGCACGCTGCGGCGTCACAGCTTCCGCCGCGCGGGCGTCCATAGGATGCTCGGCTCGATGTTCGAGGACATACACGCGGCGCGCTTGGACTCGATGGCGCGCTACTCGACGGCGATCATGCGCGGCGTGCGGGCGTCGGTGAGCGCGGTCGGCGCCGCCTACGCGGAGATGGAGGAGACCAAGCCGAAGCACGGGATCAAGCAGTTCGATCGCTTCCTCAGCAACAAGGGCATCGACATCGCCGCGCTCACACCGGACTGGGTGGCCTTCGTCCTCGCCAAGCGGCCCGACGTGATCGTGGCGCTGGACTGGACGGACTACGACGACGACGGCCACACCACGCTGTGCGCGTACGTGGTGACCACGCACGGGCGGGCGACGCCGCTGGTCTGGCAGACGGTGAAGAAGTCGGAACTGAAGGACCAGCGCACGGCGCACGAACACGCGCTCGTCGAACGACTGCACGCCGCGGTCCCGCCCGCGGTCAACATCACGTTGCTGGCCGACCGTGGCTTCGGCGACCAAGCCCTGTACACGCTGCTGACGACGCTGAAGTGGGAGTACGTCATCCGCTTTCGTGGCGGCATCCTCGTCGAGCATGAGGGCGAGCAACGGCCCGCCGCGCAGTGGCTTGCGTCGACCGGTCGCGCCCGAAAGCTCGAGGGCGCGCGGGTCACCGCGGACCGCACCGAGGTCGGGGCGGTCGTCATCGTCCACGACAAGCGGATGAAGGAGCCGTGGATCCTGGCAACCAGTCTCGGCGCCCAGACCGCCGCCGCGGTCGTCAAACTCTACGGCCGGCGCTTCACGATCGAGGAGACCTTCCGGGACCAGAAGGATCTGCGCTTCGGCCTCGGCCTGCGCGCGACCCACATCCGGAGCGCGGCCCGGCGCGACCGCTTCCTCTTCCTCCTCGCCATCGCGCAAGCACTGCTCACGCTCCTCGGCGCCGCGTCCGAACGCTCCGGCCTCGACGCCTACTTGCGCGCCAACACCGTCAAGCGGCGAACACACTCGCTCTTCCGCCAGGGTGCGTACTGGTATGGCTGCATTCCCACGATGCGCGACGAGTGGTTCGACAAACTGATGGCCGCCTACGTCGAGATCCTTCAGGAGCATCGCGAGATGCAGTCAATCCTGGGGAAGATCTGAGGGGAGGCTTCAGGATGGCGTCACCCGGGAACGTGGTGCGGCCGTAGCCGAGGTTGGCGAGGCGGTCGAGGAACGAGTCGTCGTCGCGGCGTTCGGCGAGGCCCATGCGGGCTCGGACCCGATAGGGCCGCAGCTCGCCATGCACGGCCGGGTCGGCGTACGCGATCGTGACCACCTCGGGCGCGATGAGGTCGGGCTCGCGCAGGTAGCCGGCGCGGTCGGCGGTGCCC
>JBBRGR010000492.1:0-2112 GCA_038223815.1 Gemmatimonadales bacterium | reverse complement strand
CACCAGCCCGTACGCGTTCTACCAGTACTTCCTGAACACCGACGACGCCGACGTCGGAGCTCTGCTGAAGGTCTTCAGCTTCCGCTCGCGCGACGAGATCGAATCGCTCGAGGCGGAGACCACGCAGCATCCTGAAGCACGAGCCGCGCAGCAGGCTCTTGCCGGGGGGCTGACCGAACTGGTCCACGGCGCCGATGCGGCGGCAGGGGCGATCGCCGCCAGCGCGGCGCTCTTCGGCCGCGGCGAGCTGGGAGACCTGGACGCGGCCACGCTCGAGGCAGCGCTCGCCGAGCTCCCGCATGCCGCGGTGCACGGGCCTCTGCCGGCGGTCGCCGACCTGCTCGTGGCGACGGGGCTGGCGGAGAGCCGCACCGCGGCGCGGCGCACCGTCGCGGACGGCGGTGCGTATCTCAATAACCTGCGCGTCACCGACCCGGAGCAGCTGCCCGGTGAGGCGGAGCTGCTGCATGGACGATGGCTCCTCCTGCGCCGCGGCAAGCGCAGCCTGGCGGCGGTGGAGAAGGTCGCCTAGGGACTGCCGCAAAGCGAACGGCCGACGTGAGAGTCATCTCCACACGTCGGCCGCTGCAGGCGGGACCACTGCCTCCAATTCCGGAACTTGGAAATTACTGAGCTGACATGGCCTCGTCAGGAGCCTTCATGTACACCGCCGCGAAGGCGGCGATGGCGACGACGAGGTGCAGCAGGTTGTCGGCCGGGTTCTCCAGGTTGGAGATGCCGAATGTATTCGGATCGGCGCTCGAGCCGGCCGGCTGCAGGAAGCCGTAGACAGCGAAGAAGAGCGCGATCACGCCGACCAGGCCGACGATGGCGCGGTAGTACGGGGCCAGGGCCGTGTTGAGCCCGGGCACAAAGACTGCGGCAAGCGCGACCACGCCCAAGAACGTGTGGGCCACGTTCTCGCCGTTGTCGAGCCAGAAGTCGGGGGTTCCGGACTCCGAAAAAACGTTCAGATAGCCAACGATGCCAAGGAGAAGAAGTACGGCTCCCCCTACGGTCAGGAACAACCTTGGATACACCAGAGACACCTCCCTCGGAATCTGCGAAGCGTCGGTCCCACTGCCGACGATACGCGCACGCGTCAAGGGTGCATCAGTGCTTCTCCCCAGCGGCGACCTTGGCCTGGTGCTCGGCGATCACCTTGTCGGCAATGGTCGACGGCACCTCGGCGTAGTGGTCGAGCCTCCAACTGAAGCGCCCACGCCCCTGGGTGATGCTCCGCAACTCGGTCGCGTAGTGGAACATCTCGGCCTGGGGCACCTGCGCGCGGAGGTGCTGCATCCCGTCCGCTGAGTCCATCCCCAGGACATGGCCGCGCTTCGCCGTGATCTGTCCCATGACGTCGCCCATGTAGGCATCGGGGACGATCACCTCGACCTCCAGGATCGGCTCGAGGAGGGTTGGATCTGCCTCCGGGAAGGCGCGCTTCAGCGCCTGGCTGGCCGCCACCTTGAACGCCATCTCGGAGCTGTCGACGGTGTGGTAGCTGCCGTCCACCAATCGGGCTCGGAGGTCGACCACCGGGTAGCCGGCCAGCACACCTTCGATCAGTGTCTCGCGCAGCCCCTTCTCGACGGCGGGGATGTACTGTTTGGGCACCACCCCGCCGACGATCTTGTCGCCGAACTCGAAGCCCGACCCCGACGGCAGCGGCTCGAATTCGATCACCACGTGGCCGAACTGGCCATGGCCGCCGGTCTGGCGCTTGAAGCGATTGTCGATCCTGGTCGGCTTGCGGATCGTCTCGCGATAGGGAACGCGTGGGCTTCCCGTCCGCACCGATGCGCCGAACTTGCGTTTCAGGCGCTCGACGAGGACGTCGACGTGCGCGTCGCCCATCGCCGTGAGGATCGTCTCGCCGGTCCCATCGTCGCGATGCACGCGCGCACATGGCTCCTCCTCGAGCATGCGCGAGAGCGCCTGGCCGAGTTTGTCCAGGTCGGCCTTGCTCTCCGGCTCGATGCTGACCTGCAGGCTCGGCTCAGGAAACTGCAGTTGTGGCAGGCTCACCGATTGGGCTCGATCTCCGACCAGCGTATCGCCGATCTGGGTGCTCGCCAGCTTGGCGACCGCCACGATGTCGCCGGGACC
>JBBRGR010000491.1:0-2112 GCA_038223815.1 Gemmatimonadales bacterium | reverse complement strand
GGGTCCTCGCCGCGGGATCCATTCCCCCCGGCCTCGAGGGCTACGACAGCACCCGCGTGCGGTATGCCTTCGATCAAGCGAGGGCGCGCGCCCTGCTGGCCGAGGCGGGCCATGCCACGGGGATGAAGCTCCAGCTCTGGCGTTCCCCACGGGCCGAGTTTGCGCGCATCGCGCAGGCGATCCAGGCCGACCTCGGTCGCGTCGGCATCGCGGTCGAGATCGTGGAACGGGATGCCTCGACCGCCCGTGCCGCCGCCCGAAAGGGCGACGCCGATCTCTTCCTCGCCGACTGGTGGGCCGACTATCCCGATGGCGAAAACTTCACCTATCCGCTCTTCCATTCGAGCAACGCCGGGACCGGCGGCAACTACGCCTTCGTGAAGCAGCCTCGCCTCGATACGCTCCTCGAGCAGGCGCGTGCCACACCGGATTCCCTCGCCAAGGCCGCCCTGCTTCGCGCCATCGATGCGGACGTGTTCGCCCTTGCCCCCTGGCTCTTCTGCTGGTTCCCGACCGACCTGTGGGCCCGGCAACCGGAGATCCGCGGCTGGAGCTATCCGGTGGTCTTCACCGGCCAACGCTGGACCACGGTCCGGAAGGAGCCGTGATGCGCTATCTCGTGCTTCGCCTGGCGCTGCTCGTGCCGACGCTGCTTGGGGTGCTGCTGGTGACGTTCGCCCTGCTCTATGTCGCACCCGGAGATCCGGTCGCCGCCATCGTGGGCGAGCGTGCCGATCCAGCAGCCGTGGCGCGTGCCCGTGCGGAATTGCGACTCGACGACCCGCTGCCGATCCGCTTCGGACGCTACGTGGCCGGGGTGGCCCGCGGCGACCTCGGCCGCAGCTACATCACCCGTCGACCGATCGTCCGCGAACTGGCGCAGCGCTTCCCCGCCACGCTCCTGCTCGCGGCCTCCGCCATGCTCGTGGCGATCACCCTCGGTCTGGCCGTCGGCATCTGGGGCGCGATCCGCCCCGGCTCCCTCGGGGACCGCCTCGCGACGCTCGGGGCCTACCTCGGCATCTCCTTCCCGGTCTATTGGGTCGGGCTCCTCCTCATCCTGGGCTTCGCCGTCACGCTGCGCTGGTTTCCGCCCTCCGGCTATGGGGGGCTGCTCTTCCTCGTGCTGCCGGCGGTGACGCTCGGAATGCGCTCCGTGGCCTTCCTCGCGCGGATGACCCGGTCGGCGATGCGCGAAGTGCTGACGAGCGATCTGGTACGCACCGCCCGCGCGAAGGGGCTCCCGGCCCGCACCGTGATCCTGCGCCACGCCCTCCGCAATGCGTCCCTCCCGATCATCACGGTGATCGGACTCGACTTCGGTTCGTACCTGACCGGGTCGATCCTCACGGAGACGATCTTCTCGTGGCCGGGCGTGGGACGCTATATCCTCACGGCAATCGACAAGCGCGACCTCCCCGCGATCCAGGGTGGCATTCTCTTTCTGTCGCTCATATTTGTCCTGGTGAACCTGATCACCGATCTCTGTTACGCCGCCGCCGATCCCCGAGTCGCCCATGATCGCGCCTGACCGCCTGCTCGTCCTCGCGCTGCTGACCCTCACGACGCCCGTCGCGGGACAGTCGCTCACCAAGCGTCTCGATGCGCGCCTCGATGCGCCCGGACTCGACCGCCATCTCTGGGGGGTCGCGGTCACCGACCTCTCGGGAAAGCTGGTGTATGGGCGCAATCCCGACCGGATGTTCATTCCGGCGAGCAACGCCAAGCTCGCCGTGGCGGCGGTGGCCATTGCGCGACTCGATCCGAGCTTCACCGTCGCAACCTCGGTGTATGGCACCGGTCCGATCGTGGACGGGGTGCTGCAAGGCGATCTCGTGCTGTATGGTCGCGGTGATCCGACCTTTTCGCGGCGCTGCTACGACGTCGACGAGTCCACGGCCGGCGCCTGCGACACGGACCCCGCGGTGCAACTGATGGAGTTGGCGCGGCAGCTGCGCACCCGCGGCGTGCGCGTCGTGGCGGGCGACCTGATCGGCGATGGTTCCTATTTCGAGCCGCGGATGGTGCATCCGACCTGGGAGAGCTACGACCTGAATTGGTGGTATGCCGCGCCAGTGTCAGGGCTCGGCTTCAACGACAACGCGGTGGACT
>JBBRGR010000490.1:0-2116 GCA_038223815.1 Gemmatimonadales bacterium | reverse complement strand
CGCTGGCGGAATTCGAGGAGCATCCGGAGCTGGCTCCGGTGAGTTGTGAAGGTGCCATGAAGGCCATGGCGGATGCGGTGACGTATTTCACGAAGGCGCGCGCGCGCGGCCTGATTGCTGAGGAGGGGTCGCTCGAAGGGGCGACGATGATGCTGATGAACGCAATTTTTCTCGATGGCATCACGCGGGATGTGGTGCCGGTGTGCCATGCAATGTCGGTGGAGCAGTCCGTCGAGGTGTTTGTGGATCTGACGATGCGCGCGCTGGGGGCGGGGGCATGAGGCGGGGGTGGCTGGTTGCGGGGGCGATGATGATGGCGATGATGATCGCCGGGCGGCGGGGGCATCGGGGCAGGGGGTTGGATCGGCGGGAGCAGGGGCGCCGCACTCGTCGCCCCTGCCGTTGACCCTGGCCCAGGCATTGGCGCGCGTGGACTCGGCCTCGGAGGCGATCGGCATCGCGCGCGCGGGGATCCGCACGGCCGAGGCGGGTCGGATGCGGGCGCGCTCGGCGTGGCTGCCCCAGCTCAACGGGAGCGTGGCCTCTACGCGCACCCTCGAGCCGCAGTTCGCCGGCCTCACACCGGGGGGGGGGAACGATTCCACGCCGGCGCCGACGAACTGCGGTCGCTTCCGCCCGAATCCCGACTTGCCGATTGGCCAGCGGCTCGACTCGCTGGAGCGCGGTCTGGACTGTTCGGCCAACGGCAACGGTGGCTTCGATTTCGCGAGTCTCCCCTTTGGTCGGGCCAACCAGTGGAACTTCGGATTGTCGGCGTCGCAGACGCTCTTCAACCCGGCGCTCGGGGGACGGCAAACCGTCGCGCGTGCCGGGCTCGAGCGCGCGGAAGTGGCGCTGGCCGCTGCACGCGCGAGCGCGGTCGTCGAAGTCGCCGAGGCGTACTTCGATGCGCAGCTGGCCGAGCGTCTCCTGATGATCGCCGATTCGGCCTTGGCCCAAGCGGAGCGTGCCCGCGGCGAGACCCAACTGGCGCGCGACGTCGGCAATGCGGCGGAGTTCGACCTGTTGCGTGCCGCGGTGGCGCGTGACAATCAGCGCCCGATGGTGATTCAACGTCGGATCCAGCGCGATCAGGCCTACCTCCGACTGCGGCAGCTGCTGGATCTTCCGCCGGGAACGACGCTGGACCTGGTCACCCCCTTGGGCGACACCAGCATGGTGGCGCTGCCGGCCTTCGCGGCCGCGGTGATGGCCTCCGGGACGGGGGAGGCGATGGACCGCGCCCCGGTGCGCGAGGCCGAGGCCGTGCTGCGCGCCAATGCGGGGCAGCTCGCCTCGGCGCGCGGCTCGCGCTTGCCGTCGATCGCCCTCAGTTCGGACTACGCCAAGATCGCCTTCCCCGATGAGGTCTTCGGGATCAACAATTTTCTGACCGATTGGACCGTTGCCGTGCGCGTGCGGGTACCGCTCTTCACCGGTGGTGCACTGCGTGCGGACGTCCTCACTGCTGCGGCGGCGCGCGACGACGCCGCCCTGCGGGTGCGCCAGGCCACCGAGATGGCGGTCCGCGAAGCGGAAGCGTTGCAGTTGCAGCTCGAGGGGGCGCTCTCCCTCTGGCAGGCGAGCCAGGGCACCGCCGAGCAGGCGAGTCGGGCCTACAGGATTGCCGAGGTGCGGGTGCGCAACGGCCTCTCCACCCTGACGGATCTCGCGGAGGCGCGGCTGCAACTACAGCAGGCGGAGGCGAACCGGGCGCAAGCCGCGCGGGATTTGCAGGTGGCGCGTCTGCGCCTGGTACTGCTGCGCGACCTGCCGTTCGGTGTGGCCAGCAGCATGACGACCGGATCCTTCTGATCATGACCTTCACGATTACGCCGCCCGCGACGTCGGGCCACGAGACCTGTCCCATGACCCCCACTTCGTCGCTCCCTGCTGCCCGGCGCATCATCCCGTGGCTGCTGCTGCTGGCCGCGTGCGGCGGCGCTCCTGAGGCCGCCCCGGTCGAGAAGCCGCCGGTCCAGCTGGCCAGCGATCAGATCGTGGTCGTCGATTCGCTCACCGTCGAGAGCGGTCCCTCGCTCAGCGGGACCCTGATGGCCGAGCGGGCAGCCCAGGTGCGCTCGCAGGTCAGCGGGACGGTGCTCGCGGTGTATGT
>JBBRGR010000489.1:0-2132 GCA_038223815.1 Gemmatimonadales bacterium | reverse complement strand
ACACGTCGTCACATGAGGGCGATCCGTTTGATACCGGAACACCTGCATCGACCGAGGCAGGCGGGGAAGGTGATCGGCCCGTGCCGCAACCGAGCAGGCCCCGAGACCGCGAGCGCGAGGGACTCAAGCTGGGTCCCCGGGGCGAGGGTCTCCAGACGCATCATCGTTGATGACAATTGACCGAGTCCGACGGCTGGCCCGCCCCGCAGATTGTCATCAACGATGATGCGTCTGGAGACCCCCGCCCGTCGGCGAGTCAGCCTGGGTCCGCGCGTTCGACGCGAGAGGCCTGCTCGATTCGACGCTGCCGCCAGCGCACGTGAACGACCGCCTCCTTCAAGGCAGGGCTCCTCGTGTTCGAGCAGTTCCACGGCTCATTCTCAGCGAGGCCGAACGAACTTCCGATCCGCCGTACTACTGTGCGCGGCGTCCATGGGAGTCTTTGCGCTGCTCGTCGTGCTGGGAATCGCGCCGACGCTGGCGTTGGCGCCAGACACCGACTGCGCGAAGGAACTGGGCGCCGTGGGGCTCCCGCTCGTGGCGAAGGGCGAGGTCGAACTCACCCTGCGTCGGACCGGACAGAACGAACTGGTGCTGCGCCGGGGCACCACGCAGGTGCTGTCGCGCGAACTGGGCCCGGGCACCTGCGACGAGGTGAGTCGCGCCGCGCTGGTCATCGTCACCCGGTGGTCCACCTCGCTGGCCGCTCCGATCAGCGAGCGGGAACCGGAAGCCCGAGTCCTCAAGCCCCGCGCGTCCGCCGAGGACGCTGGCTCCGCGTCGACGTCGATCGTCCCGGGTCCGTCGGTCGGTACCTTCCTGGAATCCGATGGCGGCCGCTCCTCTCGCGGTGCCGATGCGGCCGCCCCTCCCTCGCGAGGCGCAGGCCTCGAAGACGGCCCGGTTTCTCATCGTGGCGACGCAGGCTCCGCTTCGGTGCGAAGCAGCTCGCCGCTGAGCAGTCCCGCCTCTTTCCGCGGTGCCGATGCGGGCCTGTCCGCCGATCGTGGTGCGGTGCCGAGCACGCCATCACGCGGAGCCATCAGCGATCCCGTCTCCCGCGGTGCCGACGTGGGCCTTGCCGCCCCGAGCACGCCATCACGAGGCGCCCGCAACGGTCCTTCATCTTTGCCGGGCGCCGACGCGGGTCTGGCCCCTGATCGGGGTGCAGCGCCGACCACGCCATCACCGGGCGCCAGCGCAGGTCCCTCCGCTTTGCTGGGCGCCGATGCGGGTCTGGCTGCCGATCGTGGTGCAGCGCTGAGCACGCCATCACGGGACGCCGATGCGGGTGCTGCAGCAGGCGTGATTGCGGCGCGCGACGCGACCCTGGGCGAGACCACGGGAGGATCAGACCCACGCGGCGCCGACCTCCCTGCCGGGCGCGCAACGCTGGGCGCGGCAGACGCCGGTCTCTTCGCTACACGAGGCCCGCGCGATGGTGGACCGGTCACCAGCCCACGCACCGACCCGGTCGAGGACGTCGCGCTGCGCATCGGTGTCGCACCGCCCCTGGTCTCCGTTCCCGAAACGCCTGCGCCCCCGCTGCGCCTCGACGTCACGCATCTCGAAGCGTTCCTCGGTGGCGGAGTCGCCGTCCCCTCGACCCCCACCCTCGTCACCCCCGTGCTCGGCGCCGACTTCGCGCTGCTGATCAACCGTCGCGTCCGTGTCGGCCTCGCGGGCCTCTTCGACTTCGGCGGGAGCCAGAACGTGTTCGACGAAGCCGGGCTCCTCCGCGGCCAGCTCGCGACGCGCGGAGGGCTGGTGCTCCCCCACGCTGGCTTCTGTTTCGAGTGGCCGCTGCGTACCTGCGCGGGCGTCGTCGTTGGCGCACACGTCGTCGCAGGCGAGGCGTCCGGCGCCTTCGTCTTCCAGACCGGCACCCGGCACGAGGTCGCCTTCACCCTCGGCCCCTCGCTCCAGCTGACGCTGGTGCGCGGCTGGTTCCAGCTCGCCCTCGACGCCACGCTCCTCGTCACGCCCACGCCGCCCGCCCCGTTTTCCATCGAGGGGCTCCCCGGCGCGCTCGAATTCCCCCTCGCTCAGGGGCTCTTCCGTCTCTCCGCAGGCTTCGGGAACGAACGATGAACGTTCCGTGCGCCCCAGGTCATTCATGGGCTGAAGCCGCT
>JBBRGR010000488.1:0-2134 GCA_038223815.1 Gemmatimonadales bacterium | reverse complement strand
TGATCATCGCGCATCGCGGCGCCTCGGGCTACCTCCCGGAGCACACGCTCGAGGCGTATGCCCGGGCGGTCGAGATGGGCGCGGACTACATCGAGCCGGATCTGGTGATCACGCGCGATGGCATCCTCGTGGCGCGACACGAGCACGAGATCAGCGGAACGACTGATGTGGCCCAACGATTCCCGGATCGGCGCACCACCAAGGTGGTTGAGGGCACGGCGGTGACCGGGTGGTTCACCGAAGACTTCACCTTCGCGGAATTGCGCCTGCTCCGGGCACACGAACGACTCGACTCCCGCTCGCATGCGCATGATGGGCAGTATCTGGTGCCCAGCTTCGCGGAGGTGATCGCCCTTGCCGACTCCCTCGGCCGTGCCCGGGGCCGCACCGTGGGCATCTATCCGGAGACCAAGCATCCCAGCTACTTCCGCACGCTTGACCTGCCGCTCGAGGTGCCATTGCTAGCGGCACTCCGCGCTGCCGACCTTGACCGAGCCGATGCCCCGGTGCTGATCCAGTCGTTCGAGGTGGGCAACCTTCGGGCGCTCGCCACCGAGACTGGTGTACGCCTGATCCAGCTCATCGGGCCAGGACGCCCTGCCGACTACGTGCCTGGCGGGGATGTGCCGACCTACGCGGAGATACTTTCGGCAGCGGGTTTGCGTCGGGTCGCGCAATATGCGTATGGCATCGGACCGGAGAAGGCGCTGGTGCTGCCCCCGGCCGGCGGCGAGACGTCGCTCGTGCGCGACGCCCACGCGGCCGGGCTGCAGGTCCACATCTGGACGCTGCGTGTCGAGCCGCGATTCATCGGGGAGCGTTTCAGGGGGGACTTCGCCCGCGAAGTCTCGGCGTTTCTCGCGGCCGGTGTGGATGGCCTCTTCACCGATCACACGGATCGCGTGGTATCGGTGGTGCGGCCCTGACCGCAGCCGGAATCCGTCAGAGCGGCCATGTCGCCAAGGGTCTCCTGCAGGGCGCGCAGGCGCACGTCAAGGCCGGCGCGATCGCGGGCCGCCGCGCTGCCACGGCGTGCCAGCGCGCCGATCTCGCACGCGTGGGCCCGGAGCGCCTCGCGGCGGACGGGGGACGTCGTGGTAGCGGCCACTCTGGCGAGAGAATCCAGAAGGGCGTCGAGCACCTCGACGTTCCCCGCGGCGTTGCGCCTGATGCGGTCATAGGCCACGGTGAGAAAGCGCTCGTATGTCGGGCCCGTCAGGAGGACACGGACGGCGCCGTCGTCGCCTCGAATGCTATCGACGATGGCGCGATTGGTCAGGCGGACCAGAATGGCGGTGAGGTGGTGCAGGCACATCACCGCGGTAGTGGTGTCGTTGATGCCAGGGGAGAGCGCCTTCAGGGCGACGTCGGTGATCTGGCAGAGTCCGAACTCCACGTCTTGTTCCACGGTGCGCTGTCGGGCCACCACAAAATGGCCGCTGAGGCGCGCGTCGTCCGTCGCGTCCGGCGGGACGCCGAGCATGGCGGCACATGGCGTGCCCGCTATCATGAAGTCCCCGACCGCGTGCTCGATTCGGATCACGACATCCCGATCACGTGCGAGGCGGAGGAGGCGCCCGGTATCGATCGTCTGGATATAGCCGGTCCGCGTGGCGCGGATCGGGTGCCAGGCGAGCGCCGGGCCGATGTCGTTGCGGTCCACCGGAGTCGCCCCGGTGCCCATCGGGTCGGGAAAGAGCGCCTCGACCGCCACCAGCGTCTCGCGCGCCGCCGTGGCCAGGATCTCGGCGGCCTGGATGGAGGTCGAGATGTGGTGGATGAAATAGATGAGGACGAGGATGCCGACGAAGGCGAGGATCAGGCCGCCGAAGACCGCGAGCGGCGGTACGAACGCGCCCTCATCGCCCGCCCGAATCGTCCGCAGCACAATCAAGCAGTAGGCAAAGATCCCGACGAACACGCCGAGGACCGTCTGGTTGACGCGGTCGCCCATGAAGTTGCGGAGCACACGCGAGCTGTACTGGCTCGAGGCCTGGCCCAGCGCAACGATCGTGATCGAGAAGACCACACCGGCGACCGTGATCATCGAGCTCGCCACCGTGGTGAGCAGGCCCCGAGCTCCGGCGGCACCCGAGCCGAAGAGCTGCGGCCATTCCACCACGAGTCGGGCCTG
>JBBRGR010000487.1:0-2164 GCA_038223815.1 Gemmatimonadales bacterium | reverse complement strand
GCTGCTGAAGACACTGTTTCGTCGGTACACCGACCTCGGCGGCACCGTCCTCATGAGCACCCACACGCTCGAGATCATCGAAGGGTTGTGCGATCGCGTGGGCATCCTTGCCAAGGGCGAACTGGTGGCCTGCGGGACGGTGGACAGTCTCCGGCAGGATGCGGCCGCCGACGGCGCGGGGCTGGAGGAACTCTTCCTCCGCCTCACCGGCGAGCATGTCGAACACGACCTGGATGCGCTCCTTGCCTGACGCCGCCGGACGGCAGCCCGACTTCATGATGCTGACATCCCCGAAGTGGCGCAGCGCGCTGGCGCGCGCTCGGCGCGGGCCCGAGTCATCCTCGCGCGGTCGCGGGATTCTCCTCGGCATCGCAGGGGTGCTGTTCCTGATCGTGGCCTTCTCCATCGCCTTGCGCGTCGTGCGCTACTTCAAGGCTGTCCCCGAGATCGGGCCGTTGCTCGCCGGCAAACTGCTCGGCATGGCCTTCCTGGCGTTCATCGCGATTCTGCTGCTCTCGAATCTCGTGTCGGCACTCTCGACGTTCTTTCTCGCGCGCGACCTCGACATGCTGGTGGCGGCACCGCTCGACTGGGGCCGCTTCTATCTGGCCAAGCTCGGCGAGACGGTGATCCACTCCTCGTGGATGGTCGTGCTGCTCGCGTTGCCGCTGCTCACGGCCTACGCGGTGGCGTGGGATGGCGGCTTCCTCTTTCCGTTCGTGGCGATGGGTGCGCTCCTGCCGCTGCTGATCATCCCGGGCGTGATCGGCTCGGCGCTGACACTGATCCTGGTCAACGTCTTCCCGGCACGGCGGACGCGCGACCTGCTCGGGCTGATCACCATTCTGGCCGCCGGCGCCCTCGTCGTCATGCTTCGAATGGTCCGGCCGGAACAACTGGCGCGGCCGGACGGCTTCAAGAACCTCGGGGACTTCCTGGCGGTGTTGCGCACGCCCTCGCACCCGCTGCTGCCGAGCGACTGGGCCAGCAGCATGCTGATGAACTGGCTGACGCGCGTGGCCGACCCGCTCCCGATCGCTCTCTTGTGGACGACGGCCGGCGCGGCGGTCGTGATGGGGGCCGCGCTCCACCGCCGCCTCTACGTGAGTGGCTTCGCGCGGGCGCAGGAAGGGGCGGACACGTTCGTCCGCGGGACGCGCTGGGATGGCATCGCCAGGCGCCTGCTGCTGGGGATGCCGCCGATGCGGCGTGAGTTCATCCTCAAGGACCTGCGGACGTTCTTCCGCGATTCCACGCAATGGAGCCAGCTGATTCTGCTGGGCGTGCTGGTGATGGTGTACCTCTTCAACATCCAGGCGCTGCCGCTCTTCTCGGGCGAGAAGGTGCCGGTGCTGCTGGTGACGCTGATCGCCTTTCTGAACCAGGGACTGGCCGGCTTCGTCATCGCGGCCATCGCCGCCCGGTTCATCTTTCCCGCGATCTCGCTCGAGGGCCGGCAGCTCTGGCTGCTCCGCTCCTCGCCCCTGGACCCGATTGCGATGCTGCGGAGCAAGTACCTGGTCGGGGTGCTGCCCCTGCTTCTCCTGGCGGTCGGCCTCACGTATGCCACGAACAAGTTGCTGCAGACGAGTGACTTCATGGTCGTCGTCTCGCTGCTCACGATCGTCGGGTACACGCTGGCCGTCGGCGGACTGGCCCTCGGCATGGGCACCCTCTACCCGCAGTACGACTCCGAGAACGCCGCCCAGATCCCCACGTCGTTCGGCGGGCTGGTCTTCATGCTTTTCGCGGTGGCTCTGCTGGGGGCCGTGATCTCGCTCGAGGCACTGCCGGTGGTGGCGCACCTTCGGGCGACCGAGGCGGGCGCCGAGGGGGGCGTGGATGCCCAGGGGTGGCTCGCGTTTGCGGCGGCCGCGACGTGTTGCGTGATCGCGGGGTGGCTCCCGCTTCGCCTCGCGGCCCAGCGGCTCCGGACGCTGGAGGTCTGACGGCAGAACCCAGTCCCCGTTCGCGCACTTTGGTGACTCGGCCACAGCACCATTCCCGCGATCGTGACCACCGCGAGTCGGCACTCTGCCGAGTCGCGGTGTCTCCGTTCTGTCCCGGGAGGGTCCGATGTCGCGTCGTTACCTCACAACCGCCACCCTGCTCCTTGGCCTCGCCGCCTGTCACGGCGACGAGACCACCACCCCAACCGCCGCGC
>JBBRGR010000486.1:0-2165 GCA_038223815.1 Gemmatimonadales bacterium | reverse complement strand
CTGGTCTACGTGTTCTCCCAGGATTTCACCGTCTTCGGCGGCTCCCTTTCCGAGACCCACGCCCAGAAAATTTGCAAGGTGATGGATCTGAGCGTCCGGAATGGCGCTCCGATGATCGGACTCAACGATTCCGGCGGCGCGCGGATCCAGGAGGGGGTCGCTTCGCTGGGCGGCTACGCCGACATCTTCCTTCGCAACACGCTTGCCTCCGGCGTGGTGCCCCAGATCTCCGCGATTCTCGGTCCCTGCGCCGGCGGCGCGGTGTACAGCCCCGCCATCACCGACTTCGTGTTCATGGTCCGGGGCGTGAGCTACATGTTCGTCACCGGACCCAACGTGGTGAAGACCGTCACCCATGAAGAGGTGACCTTCGAAGCCCTGGGTGGCGCGGATGTGCACGCCGAGGTGTCCGGCATCGCGCATGGGGTCTATGGCTCGGAGGCCGAGTGCCTCGCCGGGATCCGCGAGCTGGTGGGCTGGCTGCCCTCGAACAACCTGGACCCGGCCCCGGCCCGCCCGTCGCTCGACTCCGAGGACCGCCGGGAGGAATCCCTCCTCAGCGTGATCCCCGAGGCGCCGTCAACCCCGTATGACATGCACGAGGTGATTCGCGCGGTCATGGACCAGGGCCGTTTCTTCGAGATCCACGCGGCCTTTGCCGGCAACATGATCGTGGGGTTCTCCCGGCTGGGCGGGAACTCCGTGGGCGTCGTGGCCAACCAACCCGCAGTACTGGCCGGTGTTCTGGATATCAATGCTTCGGTCAAGGCGGCGAGGTTCATCCGCTTCTGCGACGCCTTCAACATCCCCCTTGTCACTTTCGTGGACGTGCCGGGCTTCCTTCCGGGGATGGCGCAGGAGCACGGCGGCATCATCCGGCACGGGGCCAAGCTGCTGTACGCCTATTGCGAGGCCACCGTCCCCAAGCTCACCGTCATCACCCGGAAGGCCTACGGTGGCGCCTACGACGTGATGAGCTCGAAGCATATTCGCGGAGACCTGAACCTCGCCTGGCCCACCGCCGAGATCGCGGTGATGGGGCCGAAGGGCGCGGTGGAGATTCTCTATAAGGACGATATCGCGAAGGCGCCGGATCCGGAGGCCACGCTGCAGGCGCATATCGACGACTACACCGGCACCTTCGCCAATCCCTACAAGGCGGCGGCGCGCGGCTTCATCGACGATGTCATCGATCCCCGCGACACCCGCCCCCGCCTGATCGACGGGCTGCGCATGCTCGCGACCAAGCGGGATAGCAACCCCAGGAAGAAGCACGGAAACATTCCGCTCTGATGTCCGCAATTCATCGGGTGCTGATCGCCAATCGCGGCGAGATCGCGTTGCGCATCATCCGCGCCTGCCACGATGAGGGTCTGAGCGCGGTGGCGGTCTGCTCCGACGCCGATCGCACCAGCGCATACGTTCGTGCCGCCGATGCCGTGGTGCACATCGGGCCGGCGCCAGCGTCGCAGAGCTATCTCCGGATCGACCGGATCATCGAGGCGGCGCGGGAGAGCGGTGCGACCGCGATCCACCCGGGCTACGGGTTCCTCTCGGAGCGGGCCGCCTTCGCGGAAGCCGTCGAGGAGGCGGGGCTGATCTTCATTGGCCCGCCTTCGTCGGCGATCCGCGCCATGGGAGACAAGACCGAGGCGCGCCGCCGGATGCACGCGGCCGGTGTGCCGGTGGTCCCCGGAGGGATGGCTTCCCTGGCTACCGATGACGATGCGCAGGCCCTGGCGACATCGATCGGCTATCCCGTGCTGGTCAAGGCGTCGGCCGGCGGGGGCGGGAAGGGCATGCGAGTGGTGGCTCGGTCCGAAGACCTCCCTGCCGCGCTGCGCGCCGCGTCGGCCGAAGCGCTCAAGGCCTTCGGCGACGCGAGCGTCTACCTCGAGAAATTCATCGTGCGGCCGCGCCACGTCGAGATCCAGGTGCTGGCGGACCACGAGAAGACCATTCATCTGGGGGAGCGGGAGTGCTCGATTCAGCGGCGCCACCAGAAGCTGGTGGAGGAATCGCCCTCGACGGTGGTGACCCCGCAACTGCGCCGCGCCATGGGGCAGGCGGCGGTCGCGGCGGCCAGCGCGGTAGGGTACCGGAGCGCGGGCACCTGTGAATTCCTCCTCGCCACCGATGGCTCGTTCTATTTCCTCGAGATGAAC
>JBBRGR010000485.1:0-2177 GCA_038223815.1 Gemmatimonadales bacterium | reverse complement strand
ACCAGGGTCACCGGTGGCCGTTCGACCAGGCCCCGCGCGAGTTCGGCGGCGAGGTCGTCGAGGCGATCAAAGTGCTCGGCCGTGTACTCCAGCAATCGGGCGACCCGCTCGGTGCCGGGCACCGTGCGCAACGCCAGCATGCCGACGGCTTCGGCCACCTGCGGCAGGGCGAGGAACGAATCGCGGAGCGCACCGAGCTCGCGTGGCGAGGTGCGCCCCGCCGCCGCGCGGGCCGCGAGTCGCTCGACGTCGCGCACGCCATCGAGCGCGGCACGCAACGCCGCACGCGCACTCCCCGCCTCGACCAGCGCCGCGACCGCGTCCAGCCGTGCCTCGATCCGCGCCGGATCGCGGAGTGGCGAGAGGACCCACTGCCGCAGGAGGCGCGCGCCCATTGGGGTCTGCGTGCGGTCCAGCGTCTCGACCAACGTGACACCCTTCGCGCCAGCACGGAGCGGCTCCACGAGTTCGAGATTGCGCCGGGTCATCTCATCAAGCCAGCAGAGCTCCTCGCTTCGCCGAACCTCGGGCCGGGCGAGCTGAGGCAGCCCCTGCGGCTGCAGCTCGAGGGCATAGCGGAGGAGGGCCCCCCCGGCGCCGACGGCCGCGGCATCGTCGCTGGCAATGCCGAGGGCGTCGAGTGATGCGATCTGCAGGCGGCGGGCGAGCTCTTCCGCGGCGAGCACCGCATCGAATTCCCAGCGCTCGCGCTCGGTGCGCAGCATCTCCGGTTCAAGCAGGAGATCGCTTTCACGGGGGACGACCACCTCGGCAGGCGCGAGGCGACCGAGCGCCTCGGCGAGACCATCCGCCGCGACCGTCTCGAGGATGAACTCCCCGGTCGAGAGATCGAGTGCGGCGACTCCCACCGCTTCTCCGGCACCACGGGGCGCCACAGCGACCAGCCAGTTGTTGCGCGACCCGGGGGTCCATTCCTCGTCGAGAAAGGCCCCTGGCGTGATCGTCTCGACCACGGCACGCTTGACGATCCCCTTGGCGAACTTCGGGTCTTCAATCTGCTCGCACACCGCCACCCGGAAGCCGGCAGCAATGAACTGTCGCAGATACCCCGCCGCCGCCTTCACCGGCACGCCCGCGAGTGGGACACCGTCGCCTCGCGACGTCAACGTGATGTTGAGGATGCGCGCGGCCACCTGCGCATCCTCGAAGAACATCTCGTAGAAGTCGCCCATCCGGAAGAAGAGGATCGCGTCGGGATGCCGCGCCTTGATGTCGCGGTACTGGGTGAGGAGTGGGGTGTCGCTCACGGCGCCTGCACGACGAACGGCCCTCCACCCACAATGCCCTTCACCTTCGCCACCCCCGCGACGGCCGCCTCGCGCGTGCTGAACGGTCCGGCCTGCAGCTTGGTGAGTCCATTGGGTCCGGCCACCCGATACACGGTGAAGCCCGCCGCTTCGAGTTGCTGGGTGGCGCGGCGGATCGCGTCGGCGTCGCTGATCGCCGCGGCCTGGACGCGCCACGGCGACGCCGCCGGGCGAGCACTGGGCGGTGTGCTGGTCGTCGCGGGCGGCCGAGTCGGCGCCGTGGGGACGGGTGCTGGAGTCGTCGGGCTCGTGAGGCGTTTCGTGCTGTCGGGCTTCGGCATCGCGGCGAGTCGCGCGATCTCCTCGGGCGTGCAGCGTTGCCGCGCGTATTCGAGCTGATTCTTCAACTCGAGATCGGTGCCGACCTGCTGCAGGCCGCGGGTGAGCCAGTCACAGGCGAGTGCGCCCTCGCGTCGCTCGAAGGCGGCGCGGGCCCCGAAGAGCGAGGCCACCGGGATCACCGACGATTCCGGGTAGTCGGCAAAGAGGCGCTTCACCCGGAGCACCGCGGTCTCGCTGTTGCCCGCGCCGTAGTCGAGTTGCGCGAGGCGCAGGAGCGACTTGTCCGCCCACCGCGACTGCGGATGGTCCACCACGATGCGTGCGTATTGGAGCCGTGCATCGGCGACCGTCGCCGAGACAGCGGCCGCGGTGTAGAGCGCTTCAGGATAGGCCGCGTCCGTGGGGGCGATCTGCGCCACCAGGCGACCGATCACGGCGCGTGCCGAGTCGCCGTAGCCCTCCTGCGCCAGCCGCGTCACCTCGACGAAGCGCGGCGTGGTGGGGGGAAGCGGGGCCTGGGCGGCCACCGGCGCGACGATCGCCAACATGCCCAGTATCACGTCGGGG
>JBBRGR010000484.1:0-2180 GCA_038223815.1 Gemmatimonadales bacterium | reverse complement strand
GCCGCGCAAGCGACAGCCTCCCATGCGCTGGCGCGCGAGCAGCTCGCCGACCTTTCGATGGTCGCCCCGACGATTCGGCGCGAGGTGCGCTATGCAACGTCCAACAACTTCACTGGCGCACCATTGCCCGGCTATGGCACGCCGGCGGTCTTGCTTCGCCGAGAGGCCGCCGAGGCACTGCAGCGGGTGCAGCAACGGTTGGCGCTGCGCGGGCTGGGGCTCAAGGTGTGGGACGGCTACCGACCGGTCCGTGCGACGCTCGCGATGGTGGCGTGGTGCGAGCGGACCGGGCGCACCGACCTCCTGGACGACGGCTACATCGCCCGGCGTTCCCGCCATAATCAGGGGGTGGCCGTCGATCTCACGCTGGTGGATCTGGCCTCCGGGCGTGAATTCGATATGGGAACACCATTTGACGAGTTCACCGTGCGCTCTCACACGGCCAATGCCAGCGGCGAGGTCGCGGAGCACCGCCGGCTCCTTGTCGCGGCGATGGCCGGCGAGGGCTTCACCAATTATGTGGACGAGTGGTGGCATTTCAGTCTGGCACTTCCCAACCCGGTCCCGTTCGATCTCGCCTTGGAGGAATGGTGACACCCCGTTCTGCTTGATTCCGAGGGCGCACACGGCTATTCTGCCCCCGCTGTGAAACGGCCTTGTGTCCGATTTCACAAACGCTTGACCCGAAGCCAGGATGCTCCATTGATCCGAGACCTGCGCAGATTGACGCGGCGTCATATTCCTCTCCTGCTGCTGGCCGCCGCGGCCGTCACCCTCACCGGGTGCATGGACAGCAGCCTCTATCCCCAATCGACGTTGACGCCCAAGGGCGACTACGCCGAGATGGTGGATAAACTCTTCCGGACAACCCTCTGGTTGGCGACGCTCGTCTTCATCCTCGTCGAGGCGGGTCTCCTCTGGGCGATCTATCGCTACCGGGGCAAGCCGGACGACGCCGAGCCGAAGCAGGTGCATGGCAGCACGGTGATGGAGATCACCTGGACGATCATCCCCGCGCTGGTGCTGGCGGTGGTCGCGGTGCCGACCGTGAAGACGATCTTCGACACCGCCAAGGTCCCGGCGACATCGCCCGACGGGCAGGCGCCGCTCACGGTCGAGGTGATCGGACACCAGTGGTGGTGGGAGTTCCGGTATCCGGAGCTCGGCATCACCACGGCCGGTCAGCTGCACGTGCCCATTGGTCGGACGATCGACCTGCGGATGAAGACGGTGGACGTGCTCCACTCCTTCTGGATCCCGCAGTTCGCCGGCAAGCGTGACGTCTTCCCGAATCGCGAGACGCGGCTCTGGTTCACGGCGAAGGAGACGGGGGCCTTTCCAGGGGCGTGCGCCGAGTTCTGCGGCCTGCAGCACGCGCGGATGGACTTCTACGTCATGGTGAACACGCCGGAGGAATTCTCGGCGTGGACCTCCACCCGCATGTCGGACTCGCTGCTCGCCTCGACCGGGCTTCCGAAGGCGCCGGTCGTGGACTCGACGGCCGTGGCTGATACCTCGGCGGTGGTGGTGGCGATGAATCCGCAGGCCGTGCAGGGGGAGCAGCTCTTCGCCAGCAAGGGGTGCATCGGCTGTCACTCGCTCAATTCGGTCGGCACCCCCAAGGGGATGCTGGGGCCGAACCTGGCCGGGATCGGCACCCGGAAGATGATCGCGGGCGGCTGGTTGCCGAACACGGACGACAATCTGCATCGCTGGATCAAGACGCCGCAGGCTGTGAAGGAAGGCGTCCTGATGGCGGTGCCCGAGATGACCGACGCGGAGGTCGACGCGCTGGTCGCGTACCTCCGGACCAAGCAGTAGATCCGGAGGCACTGACCGATGGCAACTTCCGTCCTTGAGCACAGCCACGCCGCGAAGCGCAGCACGCTGGTGGAGTGGCTCACGACCGTCGACCACAAGAAGATCGGCATCCTCTACGGAGCGTCGGCCTTCCTGTTCTTCCTGATCGGCGGTATCGAGGCGCTGATCATCCGGACGCAGTTGGCGCGTCCCGACGCGACACTGGTCTCGCCGGAGTTCTACAATCAGCTGTTCACGATGCATGGCACCACGATGATCTTCCTCGGGGTGATGCCGCTCAGCGCGATGTTCTTCAATTTCTTCATCCCGCTGCTGATCGGGGCCCGAGACGTGGCCTTCCCCCGTCTGAACGCGATGTC
>JBBRGR010000483.1:0-2185 GCA_038223815.1 Gemmatimonadales bacterium | reverse complement strand
CTCTACACCCCGGAGCAGCGCCGGCGGCGTGACGCCTCGCGCTGGACCGTGGTGCAGGGCGTGCTGGCCCCGCTGCAGCTCCTGGTGTGCCTCGGGAGTATCGCCCTCGTCGCCCGTTATCTGGCGACCGAGAGCGGCTGGGCGCTGGCGGCGGGCTCGGTCGTGCTCAAGACCATTCTGCTCTACGCGATCATGATCACTGGCTCGCTCTGGGAGCACGATGTCTATGGGCAGTACCTCTTCGCGCCCGCCTTCTTCTGGGAAGATGTCATCTCCTTCGTCGTCCTGGCCCTGCACACCGCCTACCTCGCCGCATGGGGTTTCCAGTGGCTTCCGCCGCGGGGACTCGCGCTGCTCGCACTCGCCGCCTACGCCACCTACCTCGTGAACGCGGCCCAGTTCCTCTGGAAGCTGCGCTTGGCGCGACGCGACGCGGCGCTCGTGTCCGATGGGATCGGGGTGACGGCATGACCACGCTCGCTCCGGAGGCCACCGGGTGCCGGGAGCTTCCGGTCCTGCGCGAGCGTGGCCAGCGGGAAGTGTTCTGCGGGTTGACCGGGATCGTGTGGCTGCATCGTCGCATGCAGGATGCGTTCTTTCTGGTGGTGGGCTCACGCACCTGTGCGCACCTGCTGCAATCGGCCGCGGGCGTGATGATCTTCGCGGAGCCGCGCTTCGGGACGGCAATCCTCGAGGAGAAGGATCTCGCCGGTCTGGCAGATGCCAATGAGGAACTTGACCGCGTGGTGGCCACGCTGCTCGCGCGTCGTCCCGATATCCGCACGCTCTTTCTCGTCGGTTCGTGCCCCTCGGAGGTCATCAAGCTCGACCTGCACCGCGCCGCCTCGCGCCTCGCCGTGGCGCACCAGCCCATCCGGGTGGTCAATTACAGTGGCAGCGGGATCGAGACGACGTTTACGCAAGGGGAAGACGCCTGCCTGGCGGCGCTGGTCCCGATGATGCCTGCCCCCGTGACGACGGAACCGGCGCTCCTCGTGGTGGGCACCGTGGCCGACGTCGTCGAAGATCAGTGGCAGCGGCACTTCGCCGACCTCGGCATTGGCCCCGTGGCGTTTTTTCCCCCGCGCCGCTCGGCCGACCTGCCCGCTGTCGGCCCGGGGACCCGCGTGCTGCTCGCGCAGCCCTTCCTGGGCGACACGCTCCGCATGCTGCAGCACCGCGGCGCCGTGCACCTCCCTGCCCCGTTCCCGCTTGGGGCGGAGGGGACGACGGCATGGCTGGGCGCGGCGGCACATGCCTGGTCCGTTCCGTCGGAGCGCTTTGCCGACGCGATCGCGGCCCCGGTCGCGCGCGCCCGGCGTGCCGTGGCGCGCTACCGCAGCCAACTCGAGGGGAAGCGGATCTTCTTCTTCCCCGACTCGCAGCTTGAGATCCCGCTGGCACGCTTTCTCTCGGAAGAATGCGGCATGGAGCTCATCGAGGTCGGCTCGCCCTACCTGCATCGGGAGATCCTCGGACCCGAGCTGGATCGGTTGCCGGCGGTGCAGTTGAGCGAGGGGCAGGATGTCGATCGCCAACTGGATCGCTGCCGTGCCGCCGCGCCGGATCTCACGGTGTGCGGACTCGGCCTCGCCAATCCGCTCGAAGCGGAAGGTCTCACGACCAAGTGGGCGATCGAACTGGTCTTTTCTCCCATCCAGGGATTTGATCAGGCGGGCGACCTCGCCGAACTCTTTGCGCGCCCGCTCCATCGGCGCGAACGTCTGGCGATCTGACGATGCAACTCACCGTGTGGACCTACGAAGGCCCGCCGCATGTGGGCGCGATGCGGATCGCCACCGCGATGCGTGACGTGCATTACGTGCTGCACGCCCCGCAGGGCGACACCTACGCCGACCTGCTCTTCACGATGATTGAGCGTCGTGGGGCCCGTCCACCGGTCACCTACACCACTTTCCAGGCGCGCGACCTCGGCGGCGACACGGCGAACCTGTTCCGTCGGGCGTGCGAGGAGGCCGTCGAGCGATTCAAGCCCGGCGCCCTCCTCGTCGGCGCGTCGTGCACAGCCGAACTGATCCAGGATGATCCCGGCGGACTCGCACGGTCGCTGAACCTCTCGATTCCTCTGGTGCCGCTCGAGCTGCCGTCCTACCAGAAGAAGGAGAACTGGGGCGCGAGTGAGACGCTCTATCAGCTGGTGCGAACCATCTGCCACGGCCTGCCG
>JBBRGR010000482.1:0-2197 GCA_038223815.1 Gemmatimonadales bacterium | reverse complement strand
ATGTACTGGGAGCCGGCGAAGTATGTGGCGCGCATGCGTACCCTGACGACCACGGACGCGCCGCTCCTCTTCCTGACCAACATGGGGGCGGGCCACGGTGGCGCCTCGGGTCGCTACGACCGGCTCCGGGAGTATGCCGTGGACTACGCCTTCTTGCTGACGGTCCTCGGGCTGAGGTAGCGGGTGCGCCGCCTGCGCTCGGCCCGGCCCCACGGCACGCGGGCACACCGGATTTGGGGGAGGGCTATATTCCGGGATCCCGCCAACCGAGGTCCCATGCGCTCCCTGATCCGCGTTTTCCGCCGCAGCATATCCTCCGTGCTCACGGTTGCCCTTGCCGCATGCGGCCAGAATCTGGTGGGCCCCGCGGGCGCGGCATGCGGCGGCGATCCCTACTTCAGCGCCCTCCCAGTCGCCCTCGCGGACATCGACGCGATCGCCGTGGTTGGCGGCCTCGGCGCGCCAGGGCACACGCTTCCCACAGCACACACCGGATTCATGCTACGCACGGAGGGCGCGCAGGTGCGCTCTCCCGGTGCGATCCAGATTACCAAGCTGCGCCGGACCCGGTACCTCACCTCGCCGAACCGGCAGGGGCACGAGGACTATACGGCGGACTTCCAGGTCTGCAAGGATATCTCGGGCTGGTTTGGTCACCTGTCGTCGCTCTCGACGGCGATCCCCGTTCCTGCTGGGGGCTGGAAGGATTGCGACCGGTACAGCACAGCCTTCGAGTCGATCGAGACCTGTACCGCACGTCTCGACGAGGTGTCGCTCGCTCCCGGGCAGCCCCTGGGGACAAGCGGATTCTCGATCGCGCTGGGGCTGATGGGCCTCGACTTCGGCCTGCTGGATGCGCGGGTCAACAACGCGTATGTGGCGAGGTGGCGATGGCCCGACCCCGTGCTGCACTCGGTCTGTCCGTGGGAGCGCTTCGATGCCGCGACCAAGGCTCAGTTGTACACCAAGCTGCAAGACACGGGTGCCTCACCGAGGACGCCGGCCGGTGAGCCACGCTGCGGCACGATGGTAGTGGACGTCGCTGGCACGGCGAAAGGAATCTGGGCGATGCCAAGCATCACCGATCCGGTGCAGGGGAACGAGACGGGGTACATCACGCTGGCGAACTACCCGTATCAGCCCGAGACGGAACTGGCGCTCAGCCTCGGTCCAGACGCGCTTGGCGCGACCGTGCTGGTCGTCCCTCGCGCCAATACGGGTCGTGTCAACCGGGCCTTCGAACAGATCACCCCAGATGGGTTGATCTACTGCTACGCGCCGGCACCGGGTGCCGGAGGGTTCATCAACATCCTCCTCTCGATGACCGGCCCGAGCGAGATCTTGATCCGGATGGTGCCGCAGACCGCGCCGAACATCTGTCAGGCCGATCCCGCCACCTGGACGATGTCGGGGGCAATGCGGATGGTGCGGTAAGGCGCCCGGTCGTGCCAGCATCGCCCCGCCGGCTCAGGGCGACTTGGCTGCGGCCTCCCCTTCCTTGGCCCAGCGCTCTGCTTTGGTCGTGTCGCCCCACGCCGAATAGAGGTGGGCCAGTCTCGCCCGGGTGTCCCGGACCGGATACGACGCCTCGCCCCTGAGGGCGAGGAGCTTCGCGTGGCTGGCAAGGAGCAACTGCTCCGCTTCCGCGTATCGTTTCGCATAGATCAGATGCTCCCCCCAGGCGCTTTCGCTGGAATGCACCAACCAATGGCCCTCCGGGAGGGTCGCACGACGGAGCTGCATGCTCTCCCGCAGCCAGCGGCCTGCCGCGTCGGTGGAGTCCATGCGGTCGAGCGCACGCCCCAGCATCTGCATCCCGGTTGCGACCGCGGGATGCGTTTCCGGGAGGCTCTTCCCCCGAAGGGCCAGGACGCGTCGTGCCCAGAGTGCCGCGTCGGCAGGACGATCCGCGCGAAGCAGAAAATCCGCGTAGTTGAACATCGTCCACGCATACTCGGGGTGCTCTGACCCAAGGACCTTCGCGCGCACCCGAAGGACGGTCTGATACGCCGAGTCGGCTTCCGGGAACCGTCCCATCGTCTCGAGGATTGCGGCGTGCGACCCGAGGGTCGAGAGTGTCAGGGGATGCTCGTCGCCGAGGCCACGCCGCTCCAGCGCGAGCGCGGCGCGAAAATGCGCGTCCGCGATGCTGTCGTGCCCGAGATCGCCCTCGGCAATCGCGTAGTTGTGATGCGCG
>JBBRGR010000481.1:0-2200 GCA_038223815.1 Gemmatimonadales bacterium | reverse complement strand
GCCCATGACGGAGCCCTTCCTCAGCTCCGATGAGTACGACGAACAGGCCCACCAGCTCTACAACGAAGCCCGCTACGACGACGCTCTCACGCTGCTGCGTGACGGCATCACCCGCTACCCGCAAGCCGTCGAATTGCATGTCGGCGTCGGCTACGCCCAGCTCGCGCGCGAGGAGTACGCCTGGGCGCGTCAGGCGTTCGAGCATGCGCTGCTCCTCGACCCCGAGCAGGAGGACGCGCTCGCGGGACTGGGTGAGGCGTTGCTGGTCATCGGCCACGTCGAGGCGGCCCTCCACGCCTTCGAACAGGTCGGCGCCCTCGGCTTCGACGATGACCATGAACTGATGCTCCAGATCGGTCGCGCGCTCTTCCGCGAAGGGTACTTCGTCGAGGCACGGCGGGCCTTCGAGCGCGTGCACGCGCATCATCCCGATTCGCCGGAAGTCGCCGCCTCGCTCGGCTACACGGCGCACCGGCTGGGCATGGACGCGGACGCACTCTTCTGGCTGCGGCGCGCGCTGGAACTGGAGCCGTCGTTCTCCGAACCGCGGATCTATCTCGCCAACATCCTGTATGATCGCGGTGAGGTCACGGCCGCGATGCTGCACTTCGCCCGCACCACGCCCGAGGACCATTTCGATGATCTCGGGATCTGGCGGGTGATCGAATTGCTGAAGACGGCGCGGCAGGTGGGGGATGACGACCCGGAAGTGGGCGAGTGGCTCGAGCGCCTGGCCGAGCTCGGCAGCGAGAGTTCACCCGAGGACCTCCTCCTCGCGGAGATCGAGGGGATGCAGCCCGATGGGACACCGCGCGATCCGACGCAGCTCGAGCTGTTCGGGACCCTGATGCGCGATATTCCCGGGATGCAGCGGCGCTCGAGCGCCGACGGTCTCCCCGGCGGGCACGTCATCGAGACCCTCGGCGGATTGGCGCTGCGCGGCTCCTGGGACGACCTGCTCCTCCAGTTGCAGGCTGTCGAGGGCGCGTGGGCCGATGGCACCCTCACGGAATTCATGCAGGCCTATGCGCGGCGCAGTGTCGCCGAGACTGGGGTCAGCATCCCGATCACCAGTGCGGAAGCATTCCTCAGAGGTTCGGCGCAAGCCGGCGTGATCCGGATCATCGAGTGATCCGGTTCGAGTCGGTGTCCAAGAGCTATACCGGGCTGATCTCGCGGCGGCGGGTCGAGGCCCTCGCCGAGTTCACGCTCGAGCTGTCGCGCGGCGAGGTCGTGGGCATCGCCGGCCCGAATGGCGCGGGCAAGTCCACGATGATCTCCCTGCTGATGGGCTTCCTCCAGCCGACCTCGGGCCGGATCACCATGGATGGGGTCGCGCCGCGGCCGTGGGTGGAGGCAAACGGGGTCGGCTACCTCACCGAGCTGGTCAACCTGCCGCCGCGCTGGAAGGTCCCGGCGACGGTGCGCCGGATGGCGACGCTTTCCGGCGTCCCTGCCTCCGAGGTGGCCACGGCGAGTGCGACGATGACAGCGCGGCTCGGCCTCGACGAGCACGTCGGCAAGCGGATCAAGCAGCTCTCCAAGGGGAACCTGCAGCGGGTCGGCCTGGCACAGGCGCTGATCGGTGACTTCGATCTGGTCGTCCTCGACGAGCCGACCCATGGGCTCGATCCGCTCTGGACGCAGCGCTTCCGCGACGTGGTGCGTGACCTGCGGCGCCCCGATCGACTGGTGATCATCGCCTCGCACAACCTCGACGAACTCGAGATGCTGGCCGATCGCGTGGCAATCCTCGATCATGGGCGGCTGCAGCGCGTGGTGGCCCACTCGACCGAAGCACGGAGTGAGGAGCACCCGTGGCGCCTGGTCCTCGAGGGCACGGTCGACGTGCCGTCGGTGCTCGTCGGTGCCACGCCGGTCGCGGGCCGCCCGGGGACCTGGCGTTGTGTGGCATCACGCCGGGCGTTGAGCGTCGGGCTGGCGCGACTGCTGACCGATGGCGCCGTGCTGGTGGAGTGCGTCCCGGAAGAGGGGCGCCTGGAGTCGGCCTTCCGTGAGGCGGTGCAAGGATGACCCGCAACCGTTCGCCGCTTCGCTATCTCCCGGCGCAAGCCGCCGATGTGGCCTCCGGGCCGATGGTCTTCTTCGGGACCGTGGCAGTCCTCATCTGCTTTGTGCTCTGGCGGGTGACGCGCAATGCTCCGACCCCGATGGACGATCCAGGGCTGATGCTCCGGCA
>JBBRGR010000480.1:0-2201 GCA_038223815.1 Gemmatimonadales bacterium | reverse complement strand
CCTCGACTTCCGCTGCGCCATCGGCGCCGGTCAACGCGGTGAGCCGTGAGGCAAACTCGGCCTGGCGCACCGCCAGGTTCTCGCCCAGGTAGTAGAGCACCTGCGCCCGCAGGTGCGCGGTCGCGCCGGCCCACTTCGGGTGCGCGGCGTGCGCGGCCTCCACGGCGTTGCGGATGTCCTTCCGATTGCCACGCCCGACTTCGCCGATGCGGCTGCCGTCGGCGCCGTACACCGGCAGGACGTAGCCGGAATCCGGACGCGCCTGCGTCCCGCCGATGTACAGTTTGGGGGTGCGATCGATAGTGGGGAGTCCCGCCGCCGATGCGGCCGTCACCGCCGTTCGCGGTTCGCTGCTCGCCATTCGCGCTTCCCGCTGCCCGACGCTCGCCTTCAAATATTCATACATCCCCTCCCGACCGCCCTCACGCCCGTAGCCGCTCTCCCGATAGCCACCGAATCCGCTCGAGGCATCGAAGAGGTTGGTGCAGTTGACCCAGACGGTTCCCGCCTTCAGACGGGGGGCGATATCGAGCGCCAGATTGAGATTGTCACTCCAGACCGAGGCGGCGAGGCCATAGCGACTGTTGTTGGCGATCTCGACCGCTTCGTCGTGGGTCCGGAAGGTCAGCAGCACGACGACCGGGCCGAAGATCTCCTCCTGCGCGATCGTCGCGGCCGGGTGCACGTTGGTGAAGAGCGTCGGCGGGTAGAAGAGCCCCTCGCTCGGGACCGGCCATGACGGCTGCCAACAGCTGGCGCCCTCGGTCACCCCCTGCGCGACCATCGCGGTGATCCGCTCCAACTGGACCGGCGCCACGATCGCGCCGATGTCGACCGACTTGTCGAGCGGTGAGCCCACCCGCAGCGTTTCCATCCGCGCGCGCAGCTTGGCGATGAGGGACTCGGCGACGCCCTCCGCTACCAGAATGCGCGACCCGGCGCAGCAGACCTGACCCTGGTTGAACCAGATGGCATCCACGACGCCCTCGACAACCGAATCCAGATCGGCGTCGTCGAACACCACGAACGGCGACTTCCCACCCAGCTCCAGCGACAGCTTCTTGCCGCTCCCGGCGGTCGCCGTGCGGATCGCACGACCCACGTCGGTCGACCCGGTGAAGGCGATCTTGTGCACCCCCGAATGGCTGACCAGCGCGGCGCCGGTACGCCCATCGCCCGTGATGATGTTGACCACGCCCGGCGGCAGCCCCAGCTCATCGAGCATCGCGGCAAAGCAGAGTGCCGTGAGCGGGGTGAACTCGGCGGGCTTGAGCACGACGGTGTTTCCGGCGGCAAGTGCTGGCGCAATCTTCCAGGCCAACATCAGCAAGGGGAAGTTCCACGGAATCACCTGACCTACGACGCCGACGCCCTGCATCCCGGGAAACTCCTGGTCGAGCAGCTGTGCCCAGCCCGCGTGATGCAGGAAATGCCGAGCCACCAGCGGGATGTCGATGTCGCGGGACTCGCGAATCGGCTTGCCGTTGTCGAGGGACTCGATCACGCTGAAAAGCCGTGCCTGCCGCTGGACCCCGCGCGAGATCGCGTAGAGCCAGCGCGCCCGGCCATGGCCGCCCAGCGCCTGCCACCCCGGCAGCGCCGCCGCTGCCGCGGCCACCGCAGCGGCGACGGTCGCCTCATCGGCCTGACTCACCTGCGCCAGCTCCGCGCCGGTCGCCGGATTGGTGACCGCGAAGGTGCCTGCCGGTGTGGTCCATGCCCCGCCCACGTACTGCCCGAAGCGACGGCCGTGCGCATCGAGCCACGCCTGTGCCACTGCTGGCGACTCCGGGGCCGGACTCCATGCCATCGATTCAAAGGCGTCACGAACTGTGGTCATCGCAGGGATCCAAAGTTGTGGGATATCGATCATCGATCATCGATGATCGATCAGCGTCAGGCCAGCGGATGCCGATGGTTCGCCGAATACCGGCCCGTCACGTGATGCTCCAGCTGGCGCTCGATATCGGTCAGCAGACTGCTGGCGCCAAAGCGGAAGAGATCGGGACGGAGCCAGCGATCGCCTAGTTCCTCCTTCATCATCGCGAGCCAGTCGAGGGATTCCTTCGCCTTCCGGATCCCGCCAGCGGGCTTGAAGCCCACCAGATGCCCGGTCCGTTCGCGGTAGCTGCGGATCATCCGGGCCATCACGATCCCGACCGGCAGCGTGGCATTCACCGGTTCCTTCCCCGTGCTGGTCT
>JBBRGR010000479.1:0-2207 GCA_038223815.1 Gemmatimonadales bacterium | reverse complement strand
TCCGGGACGTCGACGATCAGCGAGAGCTCGAGCGTCAGCTCACCCATGCCCAGAAGATGGAGGCCATCGGGCGGCTGGCAGGCGGGGTCGCGCACGATTTTAACAACATTATGACGGCGGTCATGGGCTATGCCCAGATCGCGGCCGAATCGCTTCCGCCCGAAGCACCTGCGGCAGACGACCTCAAGGAAATCCTTCGCGCGGCCGGCCGCGCCTCGGAGCTCACCAGGCAACTGCTTGCATTTGCCCGGCGCCAGGTAACCCAGCCCCGCCCGGTCAACCTCAATCTCCTGGTCCAGGAGACCCGCAAGCTGCTGGAACGGCTCCTCGGCGAAAACATCGTGCTTATGGCCGAGCTGACGGACCCGCTGCCCTCGGTGCTGGTCGATCCGGGCCAGATCGAGCAGGTCCTGGTCAACCTCGCAGTCAATGCCCGAGACGCTATGCCCAAGGGCGGCGCGCTCACCATCACCACCGGGGTCTTCCACGGCGAGGTCGCCCTGGACGTGTCGGACACCGGCGTCGGAATTCCCGCCGAGCAACACGCCTCGATCTTCGAGCCGTTCTTCACGACCAAGGAGCGCGGCAAGGGCACCGGCCTCGGCCTGGCCACTTGCTATGGCATCGTCCGGCAGGCGGGGGGCCGGATCGACCTCCAGAGCACGCCCGGTGCCGGCAGCCGGTTCCGAGTGCTGCTGCCGGCATTGCCGGACGGAACTCTCCCGGTACACACCCCGGCGCAAGGGACCCGGATCGACAGCCTCGCCCCTCGCGGCGGAGAAACCATCCTCCTGGTGGAAGATGAGCCGCAGGTCCGACAGCTCGCCCTCCGGCTGCTTCGGGGACTCGGGTATGAGGTGCTGGTCGCCTCGAGCGGGGAAGAAGGCCTGGCGGTGGCCAGGGAGGCCGAAAAGCACATCGACCTCCTGGTGACGGACGTGGTGATGCCCGGCATCACCGGTGAGGAGCTGGCCGGGCTGTTGCGACAGTCGCGCCCCGGGCTCCTGGTGCTCTTCATCTCGGGATACGCCGAGGATTCCGAGGCCATCGAGCGGGCGCTCCAGCAGGGCGACGCCTTCCTGGCCAAGCCGTTCACGGTGGGCGGCCTCGCCCGCCACGTTCGCGAGGTGATCGACCGCCAGGGCTAATCACATTCCGCGTGGTTTGTCACTCCAACGCCGGGGCACTAGATTCCCTCTGTCGTTTAAGTGTCGATCCCTTACGGAGATAGGATGCCGATCCAGCCCGATCCAGCCCGTTTCCGAGACCCGGCCCTCCGGCCCATTGCCGAGAAGGTCCTGGCCGGACAGAGGCTGTCTCCCGAGGACGGCCTCGCGCTGTTCGAGACCCGGGACATCCTGAGCCTGGGCGAGCTGGCCGCCTGGGCCAACCACCGCCGGAACGGAGACCGGGTTTTCTTCTCCGCCAACCAGCATATCAACCCCACCAACGTCTGCATTCTCCGGAATACCTGCGTCTTCTGCTCGTTTGCCCGGATGCCGAAGGAAGACGGTGCGTACACCCGGTCGCTGGAAGAGGTGTACCACGAGGCGGAGCAGGCCCGGGGCGCGCCGACCCGCGAATTTCACATCGTGGGTGGATTGCATCCCAAGCTCCGGCTCTCGTACTACACCGACATGATCCGGGGCCTGAAAGAGCGTCACCCGCAGGTTCACATCAAAGCGCTTACCGCAGTTGAGATCGCCCACCTGGCGCGAATCGAGAAGACCAGCGAGCGGGATGTCCTGATCGCCCTCAAGGAGTCCGGGCTGACGAGTATGCCGGGTGGTGGCGCGGAGGTATTCAGTACGGCAGTGCGCGCCAGCATCGCGGAGCGGAAATTGACCGGGCAGGAGTGGATCCGGGTTCATCGCACCGCGCACGAGCTGGGCATCCCGACCAACTGCACGATGCTCTATGGGCACGTGGAGACGGCGGCCGACCGGGTCGAGCACCTCGGCATGCTGCGCTCACTCCAGGATGAGACCGGCGGGTTCCTGACCTACATCCCGCTGGCGTATCACACCGAGAACAACGAGCTCGGCGAGGAGCTGGGCCGGGTCGGTTCCGCCACCACCGGCTACGAGGACCTCAAGAACATCGCGGTGGGGCGGCTCTACCTCGACAACATTCCCCACGTGAAGACCCACTGGCCGATGGTGACACCATTCATGGCCCAGGTCGTGCTCGACTTCGGCTGCGACGAT
>JBBRGR010000478.1:0-2208 GCA_038223815.1 Gemmatimonadales bacterium | reverse complement strand
GGCGGCTGAAGTCGTGGCGACGCCCGCAGTCTCGGAAGCAACCACGAGCGACGACGATCCTGCTTCGACCTGATGGACGTCGTCGCCTACGAGGCCCTCGTACCGTTCACGACAGCCGACGGCTCGACGATTCGCGAGTTCATCCACTCGCCGGCGCAGTCACTCGCCGAGGCGACCCTCGAGCCCGGCCAATCGACGATGCGTCACTACCACGCCCTCAGTGAGGAGATCTATCTCCTCACGAGCGGCGGCGGGACGATGGAGCTCGACGGCGACGTGCGCGAGGTGGGGGCCGGCGACGCGATTCTCATCCCGCCGGGCGCGTGGCACGAGCTGCGGGCGGGTCACGACGGCGTGCGGCTTCTCTGCTGCTGCGTTCCAGCGTACAGCCACGATGACACGTACTTCTGAGTTCGCGCGACGGAAGAGCATATCGCGCGAACTCAGAAGCATTGCTTGCTGCCACGCTTCGCGTGGATCCTGGCGGGGAGGCCCACGATGGAAGAGCGTATCGTGACCCTCCCCGCCCTATTCCTCTGCGCGCTTCGCGCGATCCTAAAGGGGCCGGCCCGCCGGCCTCTGCGGGCCGAAGGCGGTCAGGCTTCGTCGTGATGCACCATCACATCGTGGAGCGAAGTAGGGCCGAAGCGAGTGCAGACGGCCGGCTCGTGGAGCCGGCCGCCTGGATGGGGCGGGTTCGCGTGCCGCCTGGCTTTAGCCAGGCGGCGGATCGTGCAGGGAAGCGCTGCGGGCTTGGGCCGTTCCGGTGCCTGGCTAAAGCCAGGCGCATCGGGTCCAGCGGCTTCGCCGCGCTGTTCTCTGCTGAAGCCAGGCGCATCGGGCCCAGCGGCTTCGCCGCGCGGTTCTTAGATCTTCCTGCGCGGCCGCGTGGGGCCCCACTTGGAGCCGCGCTTGCGGCCCGAGTAGAGGAGCTTCGGGGCGGCCGACTTCATGCCGGTCTCCTCCCACGCGTCCGACTGGCCGTTCATCCGCGCGACGCGGCTGACCTCGGCCTGCTGATCGGGGAGCACGAGCGTGACGCCTGTACCCGAGCGCCCGGCGCGCCCGGTGCGGCCGACGCGGTGCGTGTAGGCCTTCTCGTCCTCGGGCGGATCGAAGTTGATCACGTGCGTGATGTCGGAGAGATCGAGCCCGCGGGCGGCGACGTCGGTCGCGATCAGCGTCGTCACCTTGCCGGCCTCGAAGTGCGCAAGCGCCTTCTCGCGGGCGGCCTGGGTCTTGTCACCGTGCATCGCAACCGCACGAACCTGATGGCGCTCGAGCCGCTGGGCGAGCCGGTCGGCGCCGCGCTTCGTGCGAACGAAGACGAGTGCGAGGCCACGCTCCTCCTGAAGCAGCTCGACGAGCTTTTCGACCTTGTTTTCCGCCGTCACCGAGACGAACTGGTGGTCGATCTCACCCGGCTGATGCTCGCTCGGCAGCTCGGCTGCGATTCGCAGCGGCTGGTACGTGTACTCGCGAGCGAGCTCACCGACGGCTCCGTCCAGCGTCGCCGAGAAGAACATCGTCTGGCGCTTGTTGGAGACGCGCCGCAGGATCTTGTCGACCTGAGGCTTGAAGCCCATGTCGAGCATCCGGTCGGCCTCGTCGAGCACGAGGATCGTGACGGCGTCGAGGTTGACCATGCGCCGATCCATCAGATCCTGGAGACGACCCGGGGTCGCGACCAGCACGTGGGCCTTCTTGGCCTTTGCGGCCTGGGCCGGGATGGGAACGCCGCCGTAGACGGATGCGACCTCGAGGCCCTTGGACTTGCCGAGATCGGCAAACACCTCGGTTACCTGGACGGCGAGCTCGCGGGTTGGAACGAGCACGAGCGCGGCCGGCCGTCCGTCGCCCGGCGAGGTCAGCTCGACGATCGGAATCGCGAACGCGAGCGTCTTGCCCGAGCTGGTTGGCGCCTTGGCGAGCACGTCCTGGCCGGCAAGTGCGGCCGGGATGGCACGCGTCTGAATCTGGAACGGTGAGTGGATGTCCTGAGCGGTAAGCACCCGGACGATGTCCTCGCTCAGCCCGATCGAGGCAAAGGTTGACTCTGGCATTCGGTTTTTACTCCTTGGATTGTGTTCGAGACCACCTACCCTCGAACTGCCTAATCCTCGAAGTTCCGAGCCTAGAGTCGAAAGAAGCTGATCTCCCGGGGCGGCACAACGCCGATTCCCTGTGGATGACGGTAGCAGTAGTTCG
>JBBRGR010000477.1:0-2210 GCA_038223815.1 Gemmatimonadales bacterium | reverse complement strand
GCCGGGTTCATCACCGGCGTCGTCGTCGCCTTCGTCGCCGGCCGTATACGAGGAGATCCCACCCAGGTCATCGTCATGTCCGCCTTCGGCAGCGGTATCGCGCTCGCCGCGCTGGCATGGGCGAACGCCTTCGGCGGGGGGCCGCTCTTCGCCGCCGCCACCGTCGGCCTCGGTGCGAGCCTGTGGGCGATCGGCAACGAACGATCCCGGCGTCCCACGATCCGCTGACCCTGGGGGTTAGCAGGCACGAGCGCCCCTGCTAGGATGCCCCGGACTAGCCAAGGTGCGCGGGCAGGACGCGCCGCTCCGAACCCGGAGTGCTACACCACATGACCACCATCGAGGCCACCACCTCGCCTGCGGCTGCCCGACTGACCGCGCCGCACATCCAGACCGAGCTGCCCGGACCGAAAGCCCGTGCACTGATCGCGCGCGACGAGGCCGTCGCGAGCCCGTCGCTGACGCGGGCATACCCACTCGTCGCCGAGTCCGGATTCGGCCTCGTCGTGACGGACGTCGACGGCAACCGCTTCCTCGACTTCGCGGCCGGGATCGCCGTCTGCTCGACCGGGCACTCACATCCGAAGGTCGTGCAGGCGATCAAGGATCAGGCGGACCGCCTCATCCACATCGCCGCAACCGACTTCTACGAGCCGCGCTACCTGGAGTTCATGGAGCGCCTTGCCGGGATCGCCCCGTTCAGCGAGAAGGCGCGCGTCTTCCTCACCAACTCGGGGACCGAGGCCGTCGAGGGTGCCATCAAGCTCGCCCGATATCACACCCATCGGCCCGGGATCATCGCCTTCGAGGGTGGGTTCCACGGCCGCACGATGGGCGCCCTGTCACTGACGAACTCGAAGATCAAGCAGCGCGCGGGATTCGGACCCCTGCTGCCGATGGTCCACCACGCCCCGTTCCCGCGCATTCGCGCCTGGCGGGAAGGCTCCGGCGGCGACGGCTCCGCCGAGCTGGAGGTGCTCCGCAGGACGATCTTCGGCCGCATCATCGCGCCGTCGGATGTCGCCGCCATCGTCATCGAGCCGATCCAGGGCGAAGGTGGGTACTTCCCTGCACCGGCCTCCTTCCTCCAGGGTCTGCGCGACCTCTGCGACGAGCACGGCATCCTTCTGATCGCCGATGAGATCCAGTCCGGAATGGGTCGCACCGGCAGCTGGTGGGCGATCGAGCACGCGGGAGTCGAGCCGGACATCATCCTGTCAGCCAAGGGAATCGCGTCGGGCATGCCGATCGGCGCATTCATCGCGCGTGACTCGGTCTGGACCTGGCCGCCGGGCGCGCATGGATCGACGTTCGCCGGCAACCCGGTCTGCGCCGCCGCGGGACTCGCCACGCTCGACATCATCGAGGCGGAGGGCCTCGCGAATGCCGTCGCCATGGGTGCGCGGCTGCGCTCGGGGCTCGAGCGCGTCGCCGCCGGCGTCGAATCCGTGCGCGACATCCGTGGGGCGGGCCTGATGCTCGGCGTGGAGTTCGACTCGCACGAGGCTGCCGAGGCTGTCCAGGAGGCGGCCTTCCGCCTGGGTCTCCTCACGCTCGAGTGCGGGGAGTCCTCTCTGCGCTTCTCACCTCCGCTGATCGTTGACGCGGAGGCGGTCGATACCGCCGTGCGCATCTTCGGGGAGGCGGTCGAGGCGAGTGCCCAACCGCAGAAGGGAATCGCCGAGACCGGCGGCTGAGGCGTCCCTTGGCTAGTTCAGGAGGTCGGAGAGGCTCGTCAGCGTGAAGCCGCGGTCCCGGAGGCCGGGCACGATGAGCCGCAGCGCGTCGAGCGTCTCGTAGCCGCCGAGATGGAAGAGGACGTTCGAGCCGTCCACCGCATTCCCGACCACCTTGGCGGCGATCTGCTCGGCGGTGGGACCGCCATCGGCGATCGGCTTCCAGTCGATCGTGTCGATGTCCCACATGAACGTCTTGGTGTACCCGGCCGCAGCGGCGGCATTGATGACCGCATCGCTGATGGAGCCATATGGCGGCCGCCAGTAGGGCTGCGGGTCCTGGCCGGTGCCGGCGCTCAGGATCGCCTCCGCGCCGGTCAGCTCGCGGCGGACGCGGTCCGCGCTGAACGGGCCACCGGCGCAGGGCGCGGTCGTCGGCGAACCGCCACCACCGCGGACCAGGTCGCAGTGGTACATCGTGTGGTTGGCGATCTCGAACAGGCCGGGGTTGGCCTTGATGATCGCCATGACCTG
>JBBRGR010000476.1:0-2217 GCA_038223815.1 Gemmatimonadales bacterium | reverse complement strand
GGGGTGGAACGGACGGCGGTGCGCGGAGAGGAACCTGACAAGCTACCGACCGAGGACGAAACCGACCACGACGTGGCGGCATCGTGTTGGCGGGATTCCCGGACGGACGATCAAGGCGTTGAGATGGTGCCATGAACGACGACGCCCACCCCGGTACCGAGGGGTGGGCGTCGTGTCAGCACGATCGTGTCAGCGGCCGGAGGTCAATCCGGATCGAGCATCTTCTCGATCTGGTCGCGGGCATCCTCGAGATGGGCCCGGGTCGCACGGTCGCTGGTGCGGCCGGCGGCCGTGGACAGCTCGCGGGAGAGGTCGAGCATCTCGGCGCGCAGCAGGCCACGATAATCGGCCTGCTCCCGCGCCGAAGGACCGCCTCGACCGAACGCGGCCAGTGCCGGGTTGACCGGCGGCGGATTGATCTTCGATGCCATCGCTTCGAGATACACGCGCTGCAGACGGCGACGGTAGGCGTCGATTGGCTTGCCGGCGTAGATCTCGCTCCAGAGGCCGCGACGCAGCTCCTGCAGCATGGTCGGCAGCGTGTAACGCTCACCCGTGGCAGGCAGCGCATCCAGCTCGACCATGCGCGCCAGTCGCCCATTGCTCACCACCGACGACAGCACCGAAGCCTGTGCATTGCCGATGCGGTCGATGCTCCCCGACGGCTCGATCTTGCGCAGCACGGACGGATCCAGCAACCAGGTCGGCGTGGCGAAGGCATTGGCCTGCAGGAACTTCATCGCCGCGCGCTGCCGCGCCGCGCCCACCGGCACGTACACGTCGCCCGACTGGCTGGTGGCCTTGGCCTGACGGTCCACGCCTCCGATGATGCGCGTCACGTGACCCAGTTCACGCGTCCACTGACCGATCAGGTTCGAGTACAGATCGCGAACGTCATCGAAGTCCTCGCCCGTGATCGACGTGCCGATCCGCTCGATCATCGGCGCCAGGCGCTTCAGGTTGCGGATGCCGTATTCCGTGGCGCGCACCGCATCGGCATCACCCACCGCCTCGCTCTGCTCACCCGGATCGGCGCCACCGATGCCGCCGTCATCCGCACTGCGGAACCAGGGAATCGTGTCCTGCTGCCGTGCCCACGAGTCGAGGGTCGGCTTTTCGGCTTCCGGCGTACGGGCGCCCGGGATCGGGGTGTAGCCCCACTTCACCGCGAAGGTGTCGTAGGTGCCGACCTTCGGCACCAGGTCGCCCAGCGCAATGTTGTCTTCCGGCTGCGCGACGTAGTTGAAGCGGGCGTAGTCCATGATGCTGGGCGAGTGGCCCATGCGCTTCACGAACGAGGCGTTGCGGATGCTGTCCAGCGGATACATCGAGCTCGCTTTCATGTTGTGCGGAAAGCCGAGCGTGTGTCCGACCTCGTGCGCCACGACGAACTGAATCAGGCGCCCCATCAGCGAGTCGGGGAACTGCAGCGACTGCGCCCGAGGATCGAGATGGCCGACCTGCGTCCAGTACCAGTTGCGCTGCAGCGTCATGACGTTGTGGTACATCTGCACGTCGGCGTCGAGAATCTCACCGGTGCGCGGGTCCACGGTGCTCGGCCCAACGGCATTCTGCACCGGCGTCGGCAGCCAGCGTACCATCGAGACGCTCGCGTCTTCGCCGCTGAACTCCGGATCGTCCGGGGCGTCCCTGGCCACGATCGCGTTGCGGAAGCCGGCCTGTTCAAAGGCGGCCTGCCACTCCTCGACGCCCTTCTTCACCCACGGCTGCAACCAGAGCGGCGTGGCGGGATCGACGTAGTAGACGATCGGCTTCACCGGCTCGCTGATTGCGGCGTTCGGATCCTTCTTCTCCAGACGCCAGCGATTGATGAAGGTGCGCGTCGGCACGCGCTGCTGCGACGAGCCGAAATCCTGCGCGGTGCTGCGGAACCAGATCACCCGCTCGTCCCAGAAGCGCGGTTGCATCGGCTGCTCAGGGAGCTTCACGATCGAGAAGTGATACAGCTCGGTGGTGGCCGACGGCGCGGCGCCGAAGGCGGGGGGCGCACCCGGTGCCGGCGCCGGCGTAAAGGTCTGCGACGCCTCGATCTCGACGTTCTTCTCGAACGCGACGGCCCGCTCGATGAAGGAGCGCGTCGGGTCCACCGCGGCGCGTCGGCCGAGGGCGGCCAGTTCCTGCACGCCACCGGTGACCATGCGGGTCACGTCGATCACGGCGGCGCTGTCGGCGCCGTACGACTCGACGTTGAACGCG
>JBBRGR010000475.1:0-2222 GCA_038223815.1 Gemmatimonadales bacterium | reverse complement strand
CTCTCCCTCGGCGCCCTGGCCTTCGTCTTCGCCGGCCTCGCGGCGTTGCTGGCGCAGCTCGCCCTGCATGCCCGGGGGGTCTACACCTGGAGCCTGATCCTCCTCGCAGCGGCCTACGTGCTGCGAGGCGTCGGCGACGTGACCAAGAGCTGGGCCACGTGGCTGTCCCCACTCGGCTGGGCGGAGAAGGCCGCGCCGTTCGGGAACCAACGTTGGTGGGCCTTGGCGATCCCGCTCGCGGTCGGCCTGGCTCTCGGCGCAGCGGCGCTGCGCCTAGCCGCCCGCCGCGACCTGGGCAGCGCGCTGATCGGGGCCGGAGCCGGTCCGGGTCGAGCCGCCGCCCGGCTACGCGACCCGATCGGGCTCGCGCTCTGGATCCACCGGCCTGCCATCCTCGGCTGGCTCGCCGGCGGAGTGCTGCTCGCCGCAATGATGGGCACGCTCTCCCAGCAGTTGCTCGACGCAATGGCCGGCAACCCCGCACTTGCCGCGGCCATCGGCATCGCCAACGGTCAGCCGATGGACGCGTTCGTCGCGACCACCCAGCTCTACCTCGCGGTCATCGCGGCAGGTTACGTCGTCCAGGCCATCGGCACGCTGCGGGCCGAGGAGGCCGACGGCCGGTTGGAGACCCGACTCTCCGGCACGCTGTCCCGCGCCCGCTGGCTTGCCTCGCACGCGTTGGTGGTGCTGGGTGGGCTCCTGACGATCGTGGTCGGCTCGTCGCTCGTGCTCGCCCTTGCGACCACGCTGTCAGTCCGCGACCTGGCGGAGGTCGGCCCTGCCATGCGTTCCGGACTTGCCTACCTTCCGGTCGAGCTGATCCTCGCCGGGCTCGCGCTGGTGGTCTACGGCATCCGTCCTCGGCTGTTTGGGATCGCCTGGGCCGGCTATGCGGTGATGACGTTCATCGCGTTCCTCGGCCCCGGCCTGAAGTTCAGCCATTGGGTGCTCGATCTGTCGCCGACCACCCACGTGGGCAATCCGCCGGCAGGCGCAGTCCAGGCCGGCGCGCTCACCGTGATGGCCGGCGTCGCCGTGACCCTTATGGTGATCGCCCTCGCTGCCTTCCGCCGGCGCGGGATCCCCCAGGGTTAGTGCCCGCGCTCCGACTTCGACCACGGTCGACCGCCGGGCTTGCTCAGGTGAGGAGTTGCATGTCGTCCGACTGTGCGGCCCGCCGGTCGAAGGTCACCGTGTGGGTGCAGCCTGCGGCTCGGCCGAGCTCGGCGATGACGGCATCAGCGAAGTCGAGACCGCCGCGGGTGGCGGTGAGCGCGGCTCTCACGATGACGTCCCGATCGACCCTGAGCTCGCGGGCATCCAGGAGACCCTCGATGAGTTCGGCGCAGCGGGCGATGCTGACCCCGTGGGCGCGTCGCAGCACCCAGTACAGCTCGACGACGGTGATCAGACTGAGGAAGCCCGGATCCTTCTCGGTCAGCGCGTCCATGAGCCGAGATGCCGCTGCCGATTGATCTGGCTCGTCCTGGACCAGGTAGCGGACCACCACATTGGTGTCGAGGCCGATCATGATGCCGTGGCGCCGGAGGCGATGGCCTTATCCATGTCCTCGAGCGTGACGGGCGCAGAGGTCCGATGGACCGCACCCTTGAGGTCCTGGATCGAAGATGCCTGCGCGTGGATCTCGAATCCACCGGTGTCGGTGGGAACGAACGCGAGACGGGAGCCTGGCCGCAGACCGAGTTTGTTCCGCACCTCGATCGGGATGGTGACCTGACCCTTGCTGGTGACCGTCGCAGACGCCATAACAACTCCTTACTCATGGTAAGGCAAGCGTACTCTGGCTGAAGGAAGATCGAACGCTACCGGGCACTGGCGCGGGCCAGGTTGGCGAACCGGGACGTCGTACCCTTCGACATGGCCGGAGAAGGAATCCCGGCGGGCACCGTGCACAAGCTGCCTGCCGACCTCAGGATGGCGTTGACCGCCGACTCGCCAGCGTTGGACGCGTGGAAGCACAGCACGCCCTTGGCCCGCAACGAGTGGATCTGCTGGGTCGAGTCCGCCAAGCGCGACGAAACGAGGGCGCGTCGCGTCGACCGGACCCACAGCGAGCTGGCCGAGGGCAAACGGCGGCCCTGCTGCTGGCCGGGCTGTAGCCACCGGGTGAAGAACGGGACGTAGCGAGCGGCTCGGTTCGTCCAAGGCCTCGATCAGCCGTGCGCCATGTCGACGAACCGCGAGTAGTGCCCCTGGAA
>JBBRGR010000474.1:0-2224 GCA_038223815.1 Gemmatimonadales bacterium | reverse complement strand
CGTTGCAGCGACCCACTACGCGCCGCACGCGAGTCAGCCGGGATGGTGCCGTCCAGGTAGCGGTCTGTCAACAGCCCCTGGGCGAGGGGAGAGAAGACGATGCAGCCCATGCCTTGCTCCTCGAGATGGTCGAGCAGGTCCTCCTCGATCCAGCGGTTGAACAACGAGTAGGACGGCTGGTGGATCAACAGGGGCGTCCCGAGCTCGCGCGCGATCGTTGCAGCCTCAGCGGTTTTCGGGCCCGAGTAGGACGAGATCCCGATGTACAGGGCTCTTCCGGAACGCACGATCTGGTCCAGCGCCATCATCGTCTCCACGATCGGCGTCTCCGGGTCATACACGTGGTGGTAGAAGATGTCGACGTAGTCGAGCTGCATCCGCGCCAGGGACTGGTCCAGCGACGAGATGAGGTACTTACGACCGCCGCCGCCCTGACCGTAGGGGCCGGGCCACATGTCGTAACCCGCCTTGCTGGAGATGACAAGCTCGTCCCGGTAGGGCTTGAAGTCCCGCTGCAGGAAGCGGCCGAAGTTGCTCTCGGCCTCGCCATAGGGAGGGCCATAGTTGTTGGCCAGGTCAAAGTGCGTCACCCCGCGGTCGAAGGCCCGGCGCAGGATGGCCCGTTGGGTCTCCTCGGGTCGGTCGGTGCCGAAGTTCTGCCAGAGCCCGAGTGAGATCGCGGGCAGCTTCAGGCCACTTGCGCCACAGCGGCGGTACAGCATCGTGTCGTAGCGGTCGCTTGCTGCCTCATATGCGGTCATGAGGGCCAGTCTGCCAATCACGGCCACGTCGGGCCAGTCAGGCCCGGGGCTGTCGGGCCATCCGGCCCGTGACTCGCGACGTCGCCCGAGGCGACTGGTGCGCGACTCGTGCGCGAGGATGAACCCATGAAACGCCACGACCCGGTCCTGATCAGCGGGTGTTCATCGGGCATCGGCGCCGCCACTGCGGAGGCTCTGGTCCGCGCAGGGCACACGGTCTATGCCACGGCCCGCAAGAAGGAGACGCTCGCCGATCTCGAGGCAGCCGGCTGCCACCCGCTGGCTCTGGACGTGACCTCCGAGGACTCGATGGTCGCCGCCGTCAGGGCCGTCGAGGCCGAGCATGGACGGGTCGGCACCCTGGTCAACAACGCCGGGTATGGCGAGTACGGACCGATCGAGGAAGCCGACCTCGATCGCGTGCGGGCCATGTTCGAGACCAACGTGTTCGGACTCGCGCGGCTCACCCAGCTGGTCCTGCCCGCCATGCGTCGATCGCGTGCCGGCCGGATCGTCAACATCGGGTCGATGGGCGGACGAATCACCTTCCCGGTCGGCGGTTTCTACCACGCCACCAAGTACGCAGTGGAAGCCATCAGCGACGTCCTGCGGGTTGAGGTCAAGCCCTTCGGCATCGATGTCATCCTCGTGGAGCCCGGCCTGGTCCGCACCAACTTCGAGAGCCGCATGAGCGAGAGCATTGAGGTGGGGACTCGCTCAGGCGAAGGCGACACGGCATACGCGGATCTCTTGGCGGCGAACGACAAACAGACGACCAGCGGCTATGCGAGCGACCTGATGGCGACCGGCCCCGAGGCGGTCGCCGCAGTGATCGTCAAGGCGGTCGATACGCCGCGACCGCGATCGCGCTATGTGGTCACCTCGGCCGCCAAGGTCATGATCAACCTGCGGCGTTTTGGCGGCGACCGGGTATGGGACGGCGCCATACGCAAGCAGTACGGCCTCTGAACTGTGGTCTCGCCGTGAGCCAGATGATCCTCGAGCCGTATGACGCGCTGCGCCGGATCGCCTTCCTGCTGGAGCGTTCTCGAGCCGGCACGTATCGCGTCAAGGCGTTTCGAGGCGCCGCGGCAACAGTTCTCGAGACCGACCCTCTGGAGCTGCGGTCCCGCGCCACGGCGGGAACCCTCACCGAGCTGCCCGGGATCGGCTCCGCCACCGAAGCGGTGATCAGGGAGGCGCTGGAAGGTGAGCTGCCGGCATACCTGAAGTCGTTGGAGGACAAGGCAACTGAGCCCTTGGTGGCCGGTGGGCTGGGGGTGCGGGCTGCGCTCCGTGGCGATCTCCACTCACACTCGGACTGGTCAGACGGCGGGTCCTCCATCCAGGAGGACGTGGTCGTCACGATCACCCGGGGTGGCTACGCCAAACGCACCAAGGTCGACCTCTATCGCTCACAGCATCGCGGCGGCAAAGGCGTCAAGGGTGCGAACCTGCGCGGC
>JBBRGR010000473.1:0-2235 GCA_038223815.1 Gemmatimonadales bacterium | reverse complement strand
CTTGGTGACGCGCCTTCCGAACGAACAGGTCGGACAGGTAGAGGCTGAGCACGAGGATGATCGCCAACCCGCCCACGGCGGCGGGGAGCCAGCGTCGCAGCAGCGGGCGATCAGGTCGAGGGAGGTGGGCGGTCGAATCGTCCGGCTTGAGCATCGACGCCGCAATCGCCAGGCAGACGAACGCGAGCGCCATCACTCCGGGGATGATCCAGATCCAGTCGACCGAAGCCTGCGCTAGCACGGAGATGCCGGCGGCTCCCATGGCGCCCGCCTCGCGCCGCGATTCCATGGGCAACCGACCCCAAGCCCTTCGGCCGGCGGCTGCCAGGGCGACCACGAAGGTCAGGAGCAGTCCGAGACCGATCACGCCCGTCTCGGACAGCAGCTTGAACGGCAGCCCGTGCGGATCGCTCAGGTTGCGATCGGTCGCTCGCTCCCGGTAGTAGTCGAATCCGTAGCTTCCGAGCCCGACTCCCCTCAGGGGATCGGCGCGAAACTCGTCGATGGCGATCCGCCAGATGTCGTACCGCTGGCCGCCCGTGGACGTGAGCCGGGTGGGGCCCGTCGCCGCCGAGTTGACATCGCGGAACTCGTCGATCTTGCCGGACGCGTACGAAACCGGGTTGCCGACCCTCGCGAGGGCGAGTCCGACCACGATCACCACGCCCCCGACGAGGGCGACCCTCGCCGCCCCGCGCACGAAGCCCGCCCCGGCTGACCGAGGCCGCAGGCCCCCGTCAAACAGTGCGAGCAGGAACATCAATCCGAAGGCTACGAACGTGATCAGCGTGAGCGTGTCGACTGCGGTGGCGATATCGGCTGAGGACGCGGTTCCGGCGCCCCCGTCGAAGGCACGGTACGGAGCCAGCAGCGGGCTGCTTGCGGCAGCGATGATCGCGATGGCCACCAGCCCGAGCCAGGCGCGGCGTACGCGGTCGGGGCCGCATGCCAGCGCCACGAGCAAGCCGATCGCAAGCCCGAACACCACCCCGCGGGACTGCGTGAGGAACGCGAGCCCAAGTCCCAGGACGGCGATCGAGAAGGCAGCAGAGCGCAGAATCGCGTTGTGGCCGCGCGCGGCCGCGTACGACAGAGCCGGTAGCACCGCCACCCCGAACAAACAGGCGGTGCCGTTCCGGTAGTTCACAGGCCCGTCGAGCCTCCCTGCGAGGAAGAGGTCCTCTCCACTCATGTGGAGCCGGATCAGCGTGTAGATCGCGATCAGGCCGAGACCGGCAAGGAAGTACCGCCCCATCGCGACCGCAGACCGCCGATTAGGCAGTGTCGTCAGGATCACCGTGAAGATGGCGGCGTAGAAGATGACGCGTCCGGTGTCTTCCACGGCACCACCGGCCGAGGTGGCCCACGTCGCGGAGAGCAGGCCCCACGCGGCAAGGCCCCAGAGCGCCGCCACCGCAACGGCCACGCGGCGATCAGCGATGCGGACGCCGCCGATGGCCACGACGGTTGTCAGGACGGCAAGGCTGAACAGCGTGAGGGCTCCCCAATGGCGAAGCTCGAAGGCTCCCTGCCACCAAGTTGCCAGCAGCAGCAACAACAAGAGGTACGTGGCCGGCACGATCGCGAAAGGGTGGCTGGAGTCAGCAGTGATCACTGGATGATCGCCGGTGGCCGTCCCCTGCTCTTCTTGATACGTTGAAACCATGTCTTTTAAGGCTTCCTTGCCGATCGCGTTGGCCTCAGTCCTGCTTGCACCGGTGGGATCTGCCGCCGCTCAGTCTCCGACCGATCCTAGGGCGGCAAGCCCGTCGGGACAAATCTACGAGATCCCTCTCGATACCGCGAGGGGCGATGCTGCCCCGCACCGATCGTCCTCGGGGCGCGGCGGCAATGGCGGCGGTGCAACCGGCGGGCCGGGCGGCGGGTCGGGGCCCCCCGGCGGGTCGTCGATTCGTTCGGAGAACAACTTCGGGTCGTCTTCCCAGGTCCCGGGGCTGAGCGACACGGCCGGAAGCAAGAAACGTGCCAAGCACCCGCACCGGCGGGGCCAGAAGGGGGCCGGAAGCGGTTCCACTGGGGCCGGTTCCAATGGCGGAGGAACGGCTGCCGTTTCCAGCGATCCCGCTGCGGGCCGGACCGTCGGGGAGACCACGACGGCGGGCACGATCATCCTGCTCCTGGCGCTCGGGGGCGGGGGTATCGGGGCCGGCCTCGTGTCGGTTCGTGCCGCCCGTCGGGGCCGCTCGCCGATCTCTGAGCAGTAGCGGCGCTCTG
>JBBRGR010000472.1:0-2242 GCA_038223815.1 Gemmatimonadales bacterium | reverse complement strand
GCGCTCGCCGACCTCGGCTTTGCAAGTCGCACGATCGAGGGCAATGCCCTCGTGCTCACCGCGTATCCGTTCGCCCTCGCGGACCTCGGTGGCGGCACGGTACCGAGCGCGTTTCGACTGGTCGCCCGCCACTCCGTCCTGCCGGCCGCGGGCAACGGGTCGGTACGCGTCCACCTCAACGGCTCGATCATTCACTCACGCGCCCTCGACGGCGCAATGCTCGACGAAGTGGTGCCGATCCCGGCCTACCTGCTCCGTCGCGACAATGTCCTCGAGGTCCGCTATCAGGTTGTGCTTGGCGAGGGCGCCTGCGTCGTGGGGGGCGCCATCTTCACGGCGACGATCGATGAGGCGTCGGCATTTCTGACCGAACAGGGCGCCCCCCTGGCCCCGGGCTTCGACCGCTTTCCCTCCGCGTTCGTACCCGCCTTCTCGGTCCTGCTCGAGCCGCGGGATCGCTTCCGGGTCGCACTCGCGGCGACCACGATCGGCGCGATGCAGCAGACCACCCGCACGCCCTTGGCCCCGGCCGTCGCGCGTGACGCCGGGGAGGCCACCGGCCCGCTCCTCGCCATCGGCACCAGCGGGCTCGCCGATGCGCTCACCGCGCCGATCCACTCGAGCGGCTTCCGCCTGCGGGACCGCGAGGGGAAGGTCTGGGATGAGTTCCTGCCCGGCGCCCCCTACGCGGCGATGCAGGGATGGCATGCCGGCGGTCGCGACATCCTGCTGCTGCACCACACCGGCGAGGAGGGCCTGCCGCTCCTGCAGTTGCTCGAGGAGACGTTGGCCCCGTACGGCTGGTTCGGTACACGGGGCGATGTCGTGATTCGCGGCCAACAGGGCCCGACGCGGCCGCTCACGCTGGCGAATGCCGGCTGGCGCATTGAACGGCTCCCGAATTCCCCGACCTCCTGGCTGGCGCGCTACCGGACGTTCGCCTTCATCGTCGCCGGGCTGGTGGTCATCGGTCTGCTCCTGTGGCTTTACCCGAGAGTGGTGCGGCGTGAGCTCGACCCGGCTGGGTGAGCATCTTGTCCAGCGCGGGCTGATCACCGAGGGGCAGCTCGCGGCCGCGCTCCAGCAGCAGGAGCGGACCGGCGAGCGCCTCGGTCGGCTGCTGCTGATTCTCGGCGCGATCCGCCGACTCGACCTGACCCGGGCGCTCGCCGAGCTGTGGCAGCTGCCCTTCATCACCATCACGCCGGCGTCACTCACGCCTGCGGTGGCGCAGCGATTTCCGCTCGAGGCGACGCTGCGCTTCCGGGCCGTGCCGCTGCAGGATGACGGCACCACGCTGACCGTGGCGGTCGCCGACCCGCCCTCGGACGCGCTGCGCGATACGCTCGCCGTGGTCTACCCTGATCGCGTGCTCGATGTGCGCGTCACCACCGAGTGGGACATCGACCAGGCGATCGCGATGGCGAATCGCCGCAAGGTCGTGGACAGTTCCATCTATGGTCTTTATTTCCGGGACCAATCGGAAAGCGCCTTCACGGTCTTCACGCTCCCGCAATACCTGCTCTTCGGGACGGCACTGCTGGCCCTCCTGGTCGGGCTCTGGGCCGCCCCGGTGGCAACGCTGCTCACGCTGAATGTTCCCATCACGCTCTTCTTTCTCTCGGTCGTCGTCTTCCGGACCATCGTCGGGGTGAGCGGAGCCGCCGCAGAAACCACCGTCGCCATCACCGACGAGGAAGTGCAGGCCATCGGCGAGCGCGACCTGCCGATGTACAGCATTCTGGTGCCGGCCTTTCGCGAGTCCGCGGTCATCGGTCGCCTGCTGCGCTCGTTGCGGGCGCTCGACTATCCGGCGGACAAGCTGGACATCATCCTGCTCCTCGAGGAGAATGACCCGGACACTCTGGCCGCGGCCAAGGCCGCCGCACCGGGGGCAAATGTGCGCCTCATGGTGGTGCCGGCCGGCGATCCCCAGACGAAGCCGAAGGCGTGCAACGTCGGGCTGCTGTTCGCGCAGGGCGAGTATCTCGTCATCTACGACGCCGAAGACCAGCCAGAGCCGGATCAACTCAAGAAGGCGGTGCTCGCCTTCCGTCGGGGTCCGAAGGAGCTCGTCTGCCTCCAGGCCGCACTCAACTACTACAACTGGAACGAGAACTTCCTCACCCGGATGTTCACGCTCGAATATTCGTTCTGGTTCGACTACCTCCTCCCGGGCCTCGACAAGCTGCGCTTGCCGATTCCCCTCGGCGGCACCAGCAACCATTTCAAGACTGACATC
>JBBRGR010000471.1:0-2249 GCA_038223815.1 Gemmatimonadales bacterium | reverse complement strand
TGGCCAGGGCCTGGAGCCGATCCCGATCGTGCGCGAGACGCGTCGCATCCGCCTGCTTCGCGGCAAGCTCTGCGGCCGCCTTCGCGATCTCCTGTGGATCGCTGCCAGACTCCAGGTCACGCAGGGTGGCGCGCGCCGCCGTCACGCGCGCCGCCCCGGCCTCAGCGTCGGCACCGAGCGTGGGTGCCGTGAGGATGGCCAGCGTGTCGCCGGCCTCCACGCTCGCCCCCTCGTCGACGCGCAAGGTGACGAGGCGACCCGCAGCGATCGGCGCGACATCCACCTCGCGCACCTCGACGGTGCCGCGCGCGGTGAGCGCATCAGCGGCGTTGCGGCGGCAGGCGGCGAGTGCGAGCAGGCAGAGCGGCAGGCGAATGACGTGGCGCATCATGCGGGGCTCCCGGGGTGCGGCGGTTCGAGGCCCGCCATCGAGAAGCGGACGACGTGATCGGCAAATCGGCGGACCGATTCGGGATCGCGGGTGGCACCTGGTCGGTCGACAATCATCTCGAGGACGGGCCCCGCCATGCAGAACCAGTTCATCTGCGACAGGAGTGAGACGGCGATGTGCTCGGCGATCAGGTCGGTGCGGAACTCCCCGCGCTCCTGGCCGGCGCGGATGAGTCCCGCGATGCCCGCAAAGAGTCGGTGCGTCTGCTCGCGAAGGAGGGGCGTGGCATGGCGTGCCTCGTGATCGGCAAGTTCGCGGGCGATGAGCCGCGGCAGCAGTGGCTGGGCCAGAAAGAGTTCGGCCTGACGCCGGATGATCGCCGCGATCCCCGACGCCGGGCTCTCGGCGCACTGGGCGACATCGGCAAGCGTGGCTGGTAGGGTAGCGACCATCCGTTCGATGACGGCGTGGTAGAGGGCGAGTTTGTCGGCGAAGTAGTAGTAGAGCAGGGCAGGGTTGACGCCGGCGGCGGCGCCGATGTCCTTGATGGAGGTGGCGTCAAGTCCTTGGCGTGCAAAGAGATCGGTGGCAGCATCGAGGATAGCTTCGCGCGAGGCGGGAGTGGGATTGGGGGCGGTCATGTGTATACATTAATCGGTTAATTAATGTCGCGCTAGCGCCAGCCCCTGCCCGTCCAGCTGTTGCGCCCACCCCAGCAGGGGCGAGGCATGCCTCGCCCCTGCTGAGCCCCTGCTACGGCCCCCAGGCCACCCCGTGCGGCATGAGCATCGCCCCGCCGGGTGCGTGGACCATGATCCCCGGCCCCGTCGCGCCGCGGTCCCGGAAGGTGGAGTCCAGCGCAATCGCACCAGTAGCCGGGTCGAAGCGTGCCATCAGCACCCACGACCCATGGCCGGTGATCGCGAGGTGTGTCCCCTGGCGATTGACCGAGACCCAATGCGGTTCGACAAAGCGGCCCGCATCGACGATCAGGCGCGATACCTCACGCGGGGCGGCCGGATCGCTCATGTCGAGCACCATCACCCCGGGCAGCGCCGCGACAGCCTGAATCCAGTAGTTGCCCACCGTGGTCGCGACGGCGCAGAGATCGTGGTCGCCATGGCCGCCCGGAAAGGTGAAGACCCGCGTCGCGGTCGGCGTGTCGCCCTCGAGACCGCGGACATGGAAGAGGCCGCAGCTGAAGGTGTTCGCGAACATCGCGCCGTTGGCGGTCATGGCCACCGTCGAGGTCGCCACATGCCCGCTGTCGATCCCGTTGTCCGGGAGCGGAATGAGCGCGAGCGGGGCGAGCGGTCGGGTGGACCAGAGTTGCAACGCGCTGGTGCTGTGGTACTTGAAGCCCGGCCCCATGCCCATTTCGCCGAGCCCGACGACGGCGCGGTCGCGGCCGGGGACGGCGCGCACGGCGTAGGGGGTCATCGCGGTGTCGCCCGCATCAGGGCTCGTGGCGAGTGCTGACTGCAGCACCGCCCCATCGCGATCAAGCTCGGCGAGTCCCCCCGCGCCGGTGTACTCCCCAGGACCAGCATTGAAGGCGACGAGCACGTTGCCGTTGGGGAGTCGGGTGACGTCATGCGCCCACCCGATGATGCCGCCAGCCGTCTTCAGGGAGGCGCGCACCGTCGGCGCCCGCGGCGACGTCACGTCGAAGAGCCAACTGGTGTTCGCCACCCAGCTGTTCGCGAGCAGTCGCCCGTCGGCACTCACGCGGCGCTCGATGTGGTGCGGCATCCCGCCCGTCGTGCCAGTCTCGACGTTGCCAACGACTTGCCCGTACGTCGTCGACGCCGAGTCCATGTCCAGGACCAGCAGCACGTCGGCGACCGTCGAGTCCATC
>JBBRGR010000470.1:0-2257 GCA_038223815.1 Gemmatimonadales bacterium | reverse complement strand
ATGATCGGCGGCGCGTTGATCACCGACCGTGATGATCTGGCAGAGCGGATCGGCTTCCTCCAGAATGCCGCCGGTGCGGTGCCTGGTCCGTTCGATTGCTGGCTGGCACTCCGGGGCATCAAGACGCTCCCGCTCCGGATGCGCGCGCACTGCGAGAGCGCCGGGGTGCTCGCCCGCTGGCTCGCCGAGCGACCCGATGTGCAGCAGGTCTATTACCCTGGGCTGCCGGATCATCCGCAGCACGCCCTCGCGGCACGGCAGATGTCGGGCTTCGGCGGCATGATTTCCATCGAACTCGGGACGCTCGAGCGGGCTCGGCGGATGGGCGAGTCCACCCACCTCTTTGCCTTCGCGGAATCCCTCGGCGGGGTCGAATCCCTGATTGGCCACCCCGCGACGATGACCCATGCCTCGGTCCCGAAAGCGCTCCGCGATGCGATGGGGCTCACCGACTCGCTGGTTCGCCTCTCGGTCGGGATCGAGGACATCGGGGATCTTCAGGCCGACCTGGACCGCGCGCTTGCGAGTTGATGATGCACCATGAAACAGGGCGATTGGATCGGCCGTAGGGTGATGGAACCTCAACGCACGAGTCTCTGATGACCTCGCTTCCGGCTGCCCGGCCCCGTATTGCCCTCCCCGAAATCTCTGCGGTGGCGTGGGAGCATCCTGCCGACCGCGCGGCCTTGCAGACCCTCCGCGCCGTCCCCGGCGTGGATGAGGTCATCCGCAAGATCCTCGGCATGCTCGGCGGCGAGCGCGGCATCCGCCTCCTCTTCCAGGGGAACGCGGTGCGCGTCGGGCCGACCCAGTTCCCGCTGCTCTGGGCGCTGCACATCGAGAACTGCACCACCTTCGGGTGGGAGACGATCCCCGAGCTCTACGTCACCCAGACGCCGATCTTCAACGCGGGCGCGTACGGGATCGACAATCCGTTCATCGTGATCCACTCCTCGGCGCTCGAGTTGCTCGACACCGACGAGCAGCGGGTGCTGCTGGCGCACGAGCTCGGCCACGTCATCAGCGGGCATTCGCTCTACCGCACCATCGCGGCGATCATGGTGATGATCTCCCTGGGCGCGCTGCCGATGCTGGCGTCGCTCGTACTCCTCCCGGTGAAGTACGCCTTCCTGGAATGGTCGCGGAAGGCGGAGCTCTCGGCCGATCGTGCCTCGCTGCTCGGCTCGCAGGATCTGCAGGCCACGATGCGCCTCTTCATGAAGATGGCGGGCGGCGGCAACACGACGAACATTCGGCCGGGGGATCTGAACCTCGAGCCGTTCATGCAGCAGGCGAACGAGTATGCGTCGTCGAACGACGGCCTAGACATCGTGTACAAGATCCTGAGCACGCTGGCCCTCACGCACCCGATGCACGTCGTGCGCGCGGCCGAGGTGCAGAAGTGGGTGCAGGGCGGCGACTATGAGCGCATCCTCCGCGGCGAGTATGTGCGTCGTGGCACCGAGCAGGCGGAGCGCCCGCTGAAGGATGACATGCGCGACGCGGCCGACCACTACAAGCAGGAGATCAAGGACGTGGGTGAGCACCTCAAGAACGCCGCGAAGCGCGCTACCGAGCGGGCCAAGGAAGCCTTCCAGGAAGCCCGCACGAAGGGCTCCGCGTGAGGTTGCTGGTCGTCGGCGGGGGTGGGCGAGAACATGCGCTCGCCCTCGCGCTTCTGCAGGACGATCCGTCCAACCAGGTCTATGTCGCGCCGGGAAACCCCGGCACCGCCCCCTTCGCCACCAATCTCCCGATCGCCGCCGATGACATCGACCGTCTGGCCGATGCCACCGACGCGCACGCCATCGACCTGGTGGTCGTCGGTCCCGAGATCCCGCTCGCGCTCGGCCTCGTCGATCGGCTGCGCGCCGAGGGGCGCACCGTGTTCGGACCGGTGGCGGCAGCGGCGCAGATCGAATCCTCCAAGGCCTTTGCCAAGGATGTGATGGCGGCGGCTGGTGTGCCGACTGCGGCGAGTGCCACGTTCAACGCACTGGACCACGCGCTCGCCTACGTGGACACGCACGCCGAGCCGCTGGTGGTGAAGGCGTCGGGACTCGCCGCCGGCAAGGGCGCCGTGGTCTGCGCCACGCGCGCGGAGGCCCGTGCGGCGCTCCAGGCGATGATGAGTGCCCATCAGCTCGGCCATGCGGGCGACGTGGTGGTGATCGAGGCCTTCCTCGAGGGCGAGGAGCTCTCGGTGCTCGCGGTCACCAACGGCCGCGACGTGCGGATCCTCCCACCGGCGCAGGAC
>JBBRGR010000469.1:0-2272 GCA_038223815.1 Gemmatimonadales bacterium | reverse complement strand
ATCGACGCCTCGTCCGGGCGGCACCCGAGCGGGTCTGGCCGCACGCCGTCATGGTCGAGCAGTGGCCCGCGATCCTGCCGCACTATCGCTACGTCACACGGAGCGAAGGCCTGCCTGGCGGCGACGGCGTCGTGGCGATGTCGGCACACCGTCCGTTCGGCGGGCCGCTCAAATGGCCGACCTTCTGGACCAGCACGATCCGGGTGGATGCCGAGCGCCGGGAGATCCGCTACCGGCACATTCGCGGCATCACCACCGGGATGGACGTCCTCTGGACCATCACCCCGACCACTGGCGGCGGGAGCGACGTGACGATCGTGCATACCTGGGATGGCCCGCCGTGGCCGCTGCTCCGTCGTCTCGCCGCCGAGGTGGTGATCGGACCGGTCTTCGTGCACGGAATTGCCGAGCGCACGCTGGCCGGTGTGGCGCGCGCCGCCGAGCGTGACGCATGACGCGGCGCGTGGTGGTCACCGGCCTCGGACTGGTCACGCCGATCGGGATCGGGAGTGATGCGGTCTGGGCCCGGCTCCACGGGGGGGCGTCGGCGGTGCAGACGATCGACCGCTTCGATTCCGCGCCATTCCGCTCGCACATCGCCGCGCAGGTGAACGACTTCGACGCGGAAGCGATGCTCTCGCCACGGCAGGCGCGCCGCACCGATCGCTGCTCGCAGTTGGCGCTCGCGGCAACCCGGCTCGCGCTTGAGGACGCCGCGCTCGATCTGGCGACCGAAGCCTCCGACCGCGTCGGCGTGATGATGGGCACGGCACTCGGTGGCATCGGCTTCGCGGAACAGGAGAACGAGAAGTACGTCCGCGGCGGGCCGCGCGACGTCGATCCGTTGCTCGCCCTCACCGTGTTTGGTGGCGCACTCTCGTGCAACATCGCCATCACCCATGGCATCTCGGGGGTGAACAGCACCAACGCGATGAGTTGCGCGTCAGGGACGCTGGCGATCGGGCAGGGCTTTCGCGCGATTGCCCGCGGTGAGGCCGACGTGATCCTCGCCGGTGGCAGCGAGGCGCCGCTCTACCCGCTCTGCTACGGCTCCTTCTCGCTGATCCGGGCGATGAGCACGCGCAACGACGATCCTGCCACCGCCTCACGTCCCTTTGATCGCGGGCGCGACGGCTTCGTGATGGCCGAGGGGTCCGCGGTGCTGGTCCTCGAGTCGCTGGAGCACGCCGAGGCGCGCGGGGCCGTCATCTACGCCGAGATCTGCGGCGCGGGATTGACCAACGATGCGCACCACATGACGCAACCGCGTCCCGATGGCCGGGAGGCGGTGCGGGCGATGCGGCTGGCACTGGCAGAGGCGCAGTGTGCGCCCGACGAGGTGGACTGGGTCAATGCACACGGCTCGTCCACCACGCTCAATGACGCCACCGAGGCCAGGGCCATTCGGGAAGTCTTCGGGGTCCACGCCGACGAGCTGCCCGTGAGTGGCACCAAGGGGTGGCACGCCCACGCCTTGGGGGCGAGCGGTGCGATCGAGACCGCCATCGCCTGCCGCGCCATCCGCGATGGCTGGGTGCCGCCGACGCTGAATTGCCTCGACCCCGACCCGGCCGGCACGCTTCGGCCGCTTCCGCCAGAAGGGCTCACCCTCCGGCCCCGGGCCGTGCTCAAGAACTCGTTCGGTTTCGGCGGCTGCAACGCCACGCTCCTCCTCCGCGCGCCAACGGTGTAGATTCGCCGCGTACATTCGCATCCCTGCCACCCCTCCATCCGGATGACTCGCCCGATGCGCCCTCTGCTCCCCCGTGTCATTGCCGAAATGTTCGGCACCTTCGTCTTGATCTTCTTCGGCGCCGGGTCGGCCGTGATCAACTCCTTTCCGAACGCCCAGTATGGGGTCTTCGGCATCGCGATGGTGCACGGCGTTGCGCTGGCGATCGCCATCTCCGCGACGATGGCCATTTCCGGCGGCCATGTGAACCCCGCCGTCACGCTCGGGCTGCTGTCGATCAAGAAGATCAGCCTCCCGGACGCCTTCGCCTACATCGTGGCCCAGCTCGCCGGTGGCCTCCTGGGCGCGCTGGCGGTCAAGACCCTCGTCGCCCCGAACGTCGGGCGCGTGGTGGGCTACGGCGCGCCGTCGCTCCACAACACCATGACGCTCACCACCGGCGTCGCGCTGGAAGCGGTCCTCACCTTCTTCCTGATGTCGGCCGTGATGGGCACCGCGGTCTCGAAGCACGCGCCGAAGATCGCGGGCTTCGGCATCGGCCTGACGCTGATCCCCGCGATCATCGTCGGTGGTCCGCTC
>JBBRGR010000468.1:0-2275 GCA_038223815.1 Gemmatimonadales bacterium | reverse complement strand
AGCCGATCTGGTTCTCGACGCCCACCACCCCGTCCACGAGCCTCGTCAGGCGCCCGATGATCGCGGCTGTCGACCGCCGATCGGCCCGACCGCGCAGGCAGACGATCCCATCATGGACCTCGACATCGAAGCCTGACGGATCGAGCCAGAGGTCGCGACGCAGCACCTCGTCGCGGATCGCGCGTCGAAGCTCCGCGTCGGACCGCAGGTAGGCGCGCACCAGGTCCGCACGGGTGATGATCCCCATCAGCTGCCCCTCACTGACGACGGGCAGGCGGTTGACGTGGCGGCCGAGCATGAGTTCGGCGGCCTCGCGAATCGACCGATCCGGCTCGATGGTGATCGCCGGGGAGGTCATAGCCTCGCCGACGGTCGTCGCGGTGACGCGGTTCGCCTCGTCTGGCGCCTGGTGTTCGCCGACCAGCCACTCGAGCATGCCGCGGCGCCGTACGACGTGCGATCCCTGGATGACCAGCAGGTCGGCTTCACTGATGACCCCCGCCAGGCAACCATCCAGGTCCACGACGGGCGCGCCACTGATGCGCCGCTCCGTCAGCACCTGGGCCAGCCCCCGCAGCGACAGCTGGGGAACCACGGTGACGGGGTCGGCCGTCATGACCTCGCTGACTTTCATGATCAATTGCTCCGCACTACGGCATTCGTCCATCCCGAGGATGCGCCGGACGGGCCGAGCCACGGCAGGCCCATAGGTCACCTAGCTGAGGGCCGATGGCACCCCGCACCAGTCAAGGCTGTGCGGAGTCCAAATTCGGGACCTCCGGCACTGCCAGCACCGCGGCGCGATGGCGACACTCGTCGTGTAGACAGGAGCGCGCCAACGTGGGAGCGGAGCGATCGGCAGGGTGGGTGTACTGCTTCGGTGCGGAGCGGGATGTGGACGCGGGCCGCGTCGCCTGCCCGCTCGCATCGATCGTCACGGTCGACATCTGTGCCGCCTGTCAGTTCCTCGCGGATGTTGACATGCCCTGGGCTCGAAGCTGGAGCTGCTCGACCGATCCAACCGAGGTTAGAGCGACCCAGGTGCCGAATGGAGGTCATCCATGAAACTCCTGATCGCCGCATTTCTCGCCGGTCACGCGCTGATCCACGCGTCGTATCTCACGCCGGCACCGGCGCAGACCGCCGGCGGACCTGAGTGGCCGTTCACGATGAGCCGCTCCTGGCTGGTGACCGGCCTGCACCACCCGTGGATCGTCCTGGGACTGGTCATCGATGCCGCGCTCCTGTGGAGCGTGCTCGTCGCCGGCTGGGCGCCGGCCGTCGGTTCCTGACCGATGCGGGCGCCGGCTCAGACCCGGCGCCCGATACGCCCGAGGTGCGTGTCGCCGAATCCGGTGGCGTGCTTCAGGCCATAGCCCAGCGCTCGGTCGAGGCCGACATGCGCCACCAGCACGGCGCCGGCGAGCGCCAGCGGGGCAATCCCCGCCAGCCAGCCTACCCCGAGGGCCACGAGGGCGAGCACCAGGTTGTGCACCGCGTTGTAGAGGATCGCGCCGAGCCGTGGCCCGCCGAGATAGCCGAGCATCGACAGGTCCGCCGCGAAGAAGAGCGGCACCAGCCACAGCGGGTCGCCGTTCATCCACAGGTAGAGCGCCCCGCCGCCAACGCTCCGCGCGGCCCACTCGGCGCGCAGGAGGGGGGCGATCACTCCCACTTGAAGAGCAGCAGTGCGACCGTGAAGGCGATGACTGCCCAGACCACCATCCCCAGCAGCTGCGGGCCGAGGTCGGTGAAGCCTGCGCCGTCGTTCATCACGCCGCGGAGGGCCTCGTTGACATAGGTGAGCGGCATGAAGCCGGTGACCACACGCAGGACCTCGGGCATCGCGTCGCGCGGGAAGAAGACGCCGGAGAGGAAGAGCATCGGCAGGCTGATGATGTTGGCCACCGGGGCGGCCTGGTCCTCGTTCTTGGCCCAGCCCGCGATGCCATAGCCGACCGCCAGGAAGATCATGAACCCGAGCCCCACGATCGCGGCCAGCACCAGCCAGCTGCCGAACATCTGGAGCCCGAACCAGATCCCGATCCCGATCAGGATGGCGATCTGCGCGTAGCCGAGCACCAGCCGGCTCGCCACCTGGGCGGAGAGAAAATAGGCCGGCGAGGCGGGGGTTGCGAACAGCCGGCGCAGGGCACCGGTGCGCTTGAGCTGGACGAAGCCGAAGGCGACGCCGAACAGCCCGAGCTGCATGACCGTCATCCCCACGATGCCCGGCACCAGGAAGTCGATATAGCCGAGGTCGCGCGAGGTGACC
>JBBRGR010000467.1:0-2275 GCA_038223815.1 Gemmatimonadales bacterium | reverse complement strand
CCCGAGCCGACTCCGGGCATCTCGTGATGCGTCGCGAGCCGCTCTTCCTGGAGGAGCTGGTGCAGGAAGCCGCGCGCGCGGTACGGTCAGTAGCAAGCGAGCGTGGCGTCCAGATCGCTCTGCACGAGGTGGTCGAGGCGCCGCTCATCGGTGACGCCGACCTGCTCGGCCGTCTGCTCCTCAATCTGCTCGATAACGCCATCAAGCATTCACCGCCCGGCGGCACCGTCGATCTGGCGATGCATCTGCACGGCGCTCGGTGCGCAGTGCGCGTGGGTGACACGGGACCGGGCATACCGCCGGAGGCAGCGGCACGCATCTTCGAGCGGTTCTATCGCGTCGACTCGGCGCGGTCGCGCACCGAGACCAGTGCCACCAGCGGTGCCGGTCTCGGTCTGGCCATCACGCGGCGCATCGCCGAGATGCATGACGGGACGGTGGAGCTGGCGCTGTCCCGGCCGGGTCGGACCGAGTTCGTCGTCACGCTACCGGTTGGGGCGTCGGGCTGACCTCCCGGCCCGCAGCCCCGCCCTGGCAGGCGGGACCGTGGCCGCGCTCGCTTACGGCTTCGCGCCGTCCACCACCCACGGCGAGCGCACTGAGTCCATCGGCATGGTTCGCTTCGCATCGCGCACGATCCGCTCCACGTCGCGCATCAGATTGGCGTTTTCGATCACGATGCCATCCTTGATCGTATGCACGATGCCACGCGTGCGACGCATGGTGCCGTCCGACGCCTTCACCAGATCGCCGAACGCGTAGAGCAGCTTCAGGTTCGCTGCCGGGTTACCATCGACGATCAACAAATCGGCGAGGTAGCCGGGACGCACGAAGCCCAGCTTCGGTACGCCAAGCGTGTTCGCACTGTTGAGCGTCGCGGCCTTGAGCACCTCGAGGTTGTGCATCCCTGTCTCGCGCATCAGCTGCGCCTCACGCACCGTCGAGAAGCCGGGCGTGGCCCAGATATAGGAATCGTCAGTTCCGAATGCGACTCGGCCGCCCTTCTGGTTGAAGGCCTGGATCAGGTCACCCCAGAGCCGGTAGGCGTAGGTCCAGGTGTACTCGTCCTCCGATGTCCAGTCCACGTGGTATGCGCCGTGATTGGCCGGGTTCGGAAGGTTCCAGTTCCAGAGCGCCGGGTGGGTGTACTTCTCATGCCACGGCAAGCTCATGGCCCGCACTGCGTCGCGGTTGGCCTCGTACACGACGCGCGTCGGCAGCATCGTCACGCCGCACTTTACCATCGAATCTGCCACCGCCCCCAGCAGCTTCGCCCGATCGGCCTCCTGCCACACCTTGCCGGCATAGCGAAAGCGCTGGTTCTCGTTGCCGAAGCTGTACTCGGGGCCGAAGTCCTGCACGGTACGGGGCAACGCCGATTCCGCGTAGCCGTAGTGATGCTCGATCATCGTGACACCGGCACACGCCGCCTGCACGGCATTCACGACCGCCGTGGTGCTCGGCGGAATATGAAAGCTGGTGATCATGCCGTTGGGCTTGGCCGCCGTGGCGATCGCCCGCACCAGGTCGTAGCTCCAGCCGTTGGAATCCATTGAGATCACGCGCAGGCCGCGGGCCGCCATTGCCTTCGCAATCTCGGGCGCACGCGACGGGTCGTCGATCTCGGCGCGCGTGAACTTCGTACCGCCGCCCCAGCTCACCAGCGGGTACAGGCGCGGTGCCAGCACGCGGTTCTGCCGCGACAGCTCGGACTGCGTCAGCGCGCTGTCCACGCCACGGTCGCTGGCGGGCACCATCGTCGTCACACCCATCGCCAGCTTCAGGTAGTACACGTAGTTCAATGGCATCGGCTGCGTGCGGATGTGCGTGTGCAGGTCGAACATGCCCGGCATCACATACATCCCGGTGGCATCGATCACGCGGTCACCGGTGGCGCGCTCGCTGCGCCCGCGTCGCTCGGCCGCGACGGGATCGAAGGCTGTCATCTCGGTGATGGTGTTGCCTTCGATGACGATGTCGTACGGTCCGGCCGGCGGACCACCGTGACCGGTGATCACCATCGCGCCGCGAATCACGAGGCGCTTGTACGGTCCGGCGGCGAGGTCGCCGAAGCTGACGGGTGCCGCCGCTGCGGGAGCGCCCTGCGCCGCGAGTCCGACGGGGCGTGCGACCGTCGCGGCTGTCAGTGAGACCACGCCGAGCGTGGCGGCAAGTTGGCGAAATCCGGAACAGTGAGTCATGAGCACACAGGTCGGGGAGGCGGGTTGTCGCGCAGCTTCCCCGGTAACGTATCGCCGCGCTTCGACGTTGCGCA
>JBBRGR010000466.1:0-2276 GCA_038223815.1 Gemmatimonadales bacterium | reverse complement strand
GGGAGCCCAGGCCGATTACCTCGCGCACTCGTTGCCCGCGCTCGAGGCGGCGGGCGCCCAGCAGACATTCGTGACGTTGCGCGACGCGACGCCGGGGGAGTACGAATCGGAGGGCATCCTCCAGGGGCAGGGTCGTCCGGGGGAGGGCTTCGTCCGCAAGCCGGCCTTTCGAGCAGTGCAACGGGCCTCGGGTGTCGGCCCCGAGCCGTTACCCGCCCGTTAAAGACACGTACCGGATGGCATTACGGGCCAAGTGCTCCTATTGTGGCCTCACCCTGGGCGGTCCGCCCGGGGTTCTATCCACTCGGCAGGGGGATTGAAGATGCTCGGCCGCCGGTTCGCGCTCACCGTAGTGCTATGCCTCGCATGCGCGGGGGCGATCACCGAACCGTCCGCGGCCGCACCGTACTCGTCGCACTCGCAGATCTATGCGTGCTGCACCGATGCCGCGGCGATGGACGCCATGTTTCGCGAGGCCAAGGAGAGTGGCGCTGCCTACATGCGCGTCGAATTCGAGATGCACGGGATCGCCCCCGACTCGAACGACCCCCAGCTGCGCTTCTGGGAGGGCCCCGACAGGGTCGCTGAGCTGTCGCGCCGCTACCAACTGCCCGTCCTCGCGGCGCTGCTCGGGGTGTCTCATGACCAGACCACCTGCCCCGGCGCCCCCCTGGCCGACCAAACCGACAGTGCGCCGCAGAATCCCGCGCGCTGGGGGCGCCTCGCGGGTGAGGTCGCCGCACGATACGCGGGCACCATCGACCGCTTCGAGATCTGGAACGAGCCCGATGGCGCGTGGGCGTTTCGGGGCTCGCCCGAGGACTACGCCTGGATGCTCGCCGATGCCTACGACTCGATCAAGCAACAGGCCCCGGCGGCCACCGTGGTGCTCGCCGGCACTCGCGACTCGGACGCCGTCGGCAACGCATGGCTCGATCGCGTGTTCAGCACCCCCGGTGCGCAGGCGTCGACGAAGTTCGACATCGGGAGCATCCATCTGCGTGGTCCGCTCGACGGAATGATCGCCGACCTCCGCGCACGCAGGGCGCTCTGGGTGAAGTGGGGCCGCGTGGTGCCGACGTGGGTGACCGAGCACGGTTACCCGAGTGATCCCGCCTACCAGGCCGGCTCTGCGCCTCCCCTGGGGGAGGCGGCCCAGGCCGCGAACCTGGCGCGCTCGTTGCCGGCGCTCGGGCTTGCGGGAGCCGATCAGATCTTCGTGACACTCCGAGACCTCGGGCCACGCGAGTTCGCGTCCGAGGGCATCGTCGCGGGCCAGGGCACCGCCGGCGACCCCTTTCGGCGAAAGCTCGCATGGCAGACCGTGCTCGACGCAACCCGCGCGTGGCCCATGGTGCTGGCATTGGCGTCGCGGCCCCCGCCCGTCGCCTTCCAGCCCGGGTTCCTGGTCTCGAGCACGAAGGCCCGCAGGGCGTCGCCCCTCCGCGCGGCGAGCGCGCGACGAGGCAAGCGGCCACGGATCCTCGCCTGGAGCAGACGGCCGCTCACCCGTTTTCGCATCGACGTGAGCGGGCGATTCGCAGGGCGCGGATGCACGGGCCAGGTGCAGGTCACCTACCGGCTGCCGCGGGCCCGGCGGACGGTTCGTGCGGCCCTGATCGATCGCTGGTGTCGCTATCGGGCGACGCTCGATCTGCGCGTTCCGACCACGGTCAAGCTGCCGGCCCGACTGCAGATCGACCAGCAATTCCTAGGCAACGAGACCACGCGGCCGGGACGATCCGAGACGCTTTCTCTGAGGCTCGAGCCGCTCAAGCAGAAGAAGAAGAAGAAGAAGCCGCGCAAGCGGGCGGTCAGCCGCCCTCGACCCGCTCCTTGAGCTCCCCCGGGCGGGCCTTGACCAGCAGGTCGCGGATCTTGCCCTCGACCGGGCCGCGGATCAGCATGCCGAGCACGCGGCCCGGATCGCCGTCGAGCGAGTAGGTGGCCTTGGTGCGTCCGCCGCCCAGATCCTCGAGCTCCCACGAGCCCACCACCGACTTGAGGTCGCCCTTGATCTGGGTCCAGGTCAGCTTGGTCTCAGGCTCGTAGGCGAAGCGGACCGTGCTCTTCACCGTGCGCACGGTGGCGTCGGTCTCGGTCTCGACCAGCTCGGGACGGCCATCGGCGTCGCGCTCCTTCACGGTCATCTTGTCCATCCCGTCCTGCCACTGGGGGGCGGTCTCGGTGTCTTGGACCACGTCCCATACCTCTGCGATCGGAGCATCGATCTCCGCGCTCTCGCTGCCTTTGATCCTGGCCATCTACGTCCCTCC
>JBBRGR010000465.1:0-2276 GCA_038223815.1 Gemmatimonadales bacterium | reverse complement strand
GCCCATTGCCGAGCGCTATTTCGCGGCGGCCGAGGGACTCGACGTGGTGCCCGATGGGGGGCCGGCGGAGTTCTTCGTCACCGCCGAGGCCCAGCGTGAGGCGGAGGCCTTCCTGACGGAGCATCGGCTGGGGGAATCGCGGACCCTGATCGCGCTTGCCCCGGGTGCCGCGCACGCCACCAAGCGCTGGCCGACGGAGCATTGGGCGGCGCTGGCGCGGCGACTCCGGGCCACCAGTGACCTGGTGATCCTCGGCGGCCCCGGTGACCGCGACGTCGCGGCCGTGATCGCGGAAGCCGGCGGGGAGGCCGCCGCGAGCGCGGCAGGGCGCTTCTCGCTGTCAGGGACGGCCGCGCTGCTCAAGCGGGCCCGCGCCGTGGTCGGCGGCGATACCGGCGTGACCCACCTGGCGACGGCCGTGGGGACGCCCGTGGTGGCCCTTTACGGCCCGGGGATCGAAGCGTTCGGCTTCTTCCCGTACCGCGCGCGCGCCACCGTGCTCCAGCGCGACCTCCCCTGCCGCCCCTGTTCGCCCCATGGTGGCCCCGCCTGCCCACTGCAGCACCATCGCTGTCTCATCGAGATCCTGCCCGAGGCGGTGGCGCAGGCGCTGGTGGCACTGCCGAAGTGAGCGAGTGGAGCGCGCCGCTGCTGAGTCTGCTTGAGCTGCAGCAGCGTCTCGAGCGCGGTCCCAAGCGCGAGGGAGCGTTCGCGCTCTGGCTGATTGTCCGTGTGGCGCTCGAACTCGGGCACGTCCCCACTGCTGTCCACGCCAAGGCGGATCGCCGTCGCATCCTCCTCCTGGGCCAGCGCCTCGCCCCCCTCACTGTCCCCCGCCCCTTGGCACGGGGCCTGACGGCGGCCCTCGGCCACCTTGAGGAGGCCACGCCGGCCGCGGCCCGGGTCGCGCTGGCGCAGTTGGTGGCACCGGCGCGTGACGCCCTCGGGCCGGAGGCAGCAGAAGCGGTCGCTCAGGCCTTGGCGGTTCTGCAGGATTCTCGACAGACGACGGAGCACCTGAATGACCATCTCCCCGCTCCGAATCGCGATCGTCGCTGAGAACCTCTACGGTGGGACGGGGGTCCATACATCGGCGCTGGCGGATTACCTCGCCGACGCCGATTGTCGCGTCACACTGGTCGCCTTCCCCATGCCGTCGTGGCCAGGCGCTGGTCCGGATCAGGTGCCCGTACATCCGGATGTGCGCATGGTCGGCCCGACGCTGGTGCACCATCGGCCTGCCCGATTGCTGAGCATACGTCGCGCAGTGCAGCATGACCATCCGGACGTGATCTACTTCGGCAAGGGCGGGCCGAGTGATGGCTCATTGCGCCTCGAGGCGCATCTGGGTCGGATTGCCCCGCTGGTGGTCTTCGAGCATGATGCGCCGCCACCTGAGGACACTGTTCCCCCGCCGGTGCACTGGGCCGGATGGCGACCGGCGCTTGGACTCCACTGGCGGCTGCCGCGCCTGCTCTATCGGGCCCGACATCACATCGCGAGCCGCGTACTGGCGAACAGCGCTTCCACCGCCGCAAAACAGCGCAGGGACTACGGTGGGGCGATCGACGAAGTGGTGCCGCTCGGCGTGGATCTGCATCGTTTCGATGCGTCGGCGGTGCCTGCCCACCCACGTACGTCGGGGGTGCGACTTGGCATGGTCTGCCGACCCGACACCAGCATGAAGGGACTCGACCTGGTCTTTGGAGCCATCGCCGAGCTCTCCCGCGGTTCAGGCGAGCGCGTCAGCCTGACGTATCCGGTGCCGACGGACCAGCACGAGCGCATTGCCGCGCTCGTCGAGGCGCACGGCGCGACGCCGTGGGTCCATCTCGTGCCGCCGGTGTCGCCCGCCGCGCTCCCTGCCTTCTATTCTTCTATGGATGCGCTGCTGGTGGCATCTCGCTTCGAGGGCGGCCCGTATACCATGCTCGAGGCGATGGCCTGCGGCACGCCGGTCATCGCGACGCCCGTCGGGCTCGTCCCGGAGGTGATCGAGGACGGGATCAGCGGCATTCGTGTCGCCGCCACGGATTCGGTCTCCGCACTCGTGGACGGGATGGATCGCTTCCGGGCGCTCACGCCGATTGCGCGGACCGCCATGGGCGGTCGGGCGCGCGAGGTGGTGGTCACGCGGCACAACGCAGCGCACCATTTCGCCCGAATTCGGGCGATTCTTCACGAGGTGGCCCGACGATGAGCGACCGCATTCCCACGGGCTACCGTGCGCTCGACCAGGTTCTCGGCGGTGGGCTCCGACGCGAGGACCTGGTGGT
>JBBRGR010000464.1:0-2328 GCA_038223815.1 Gemmatimonadales bacterium | reverse complement strand
TCCTGATCCTCACTTTTCATTATCATGAGAGCATCGATCCAAGCGCCTGGGACGACGCCTGGGATCTCACCACTCGCCTGCTGGCGGCTGGTGAGCAGCTTTCGGCAAGAGGGCGCGCTGGAGTCACCGTTTAGATCGGTGATTGAGCTGCGGCATGGCACCCAAAAGGCGCCGTGCCCGGCCTGGTCCCCGGCGAACCGACCCGAGACATCCGCTTCCCGCACTACCCGATCGCCGGCCACGTCGTGACCCACAAGCAGGGCGCCGAGCTGGCGGTCGACGTCTGCCGCTGGCTCGCGCTGGATTGCCCGATCTGACACTCACCAAAAACCGGCACCACGCCCAAGCTTCGGCGAGCTGTTCGCCACCAAGTGGGTCATGAGCAAGGGTGCCGGGCACGCCTGTACCGCTCAAGCGCACTGAACAAAGACCAGTCGAATGACGGCGTGATAGCGAGGGCCTGGCGTCATCAACAGCCCCAACCGGTGTCCGTGACCCTCGCCTTCTTCCTCGTCGGCACGTGATGAAGTGAACCTGGGGATCCTTCGGCCGTTGGCGCCCCAACCTCGACGATGTTCACCTGATCGACCCCGATGCTCGCAATCAGAGCGGGGTCACTGAAGAACACGTCCCAATGGTAGCCCGCTCCTCCAGGAATGTTCGGGCGCGTCCAGCCGCGCCCCGTGGCATCGACCCACGCGGGCACGGACGCTTTGGTCGCTACCACCCAAGGACGGAGTCAAATATCCTTACTGTCTTCCATCGGACTGGCACCGTGGGCGTTGCGTCCTCGTCGGCCTCGAGGCGCTGCGCCGGCATTTGTTGTCGCAGGCGACCCGCGTCGCCGACCGCCTGGTCGCCGAGGGCCTGCGCGCCCGCACCGTACACCTCAAGATCCGCGACGCCGCGTTCGTCACCGAGACCCGCCAGGTGACCCTCTCCCACCCGACCGACAACTACCGCGAGCTCTACGGCGCGGCCTGTCGCCTGCTCGAGGCCGTCGAGACCGAGGGCCGCCGCTTTCGCCTCACCGGCATCGGCGTCGCCGGCTTCGAGGCGCCGCCCGCCGCCGTGCAACTCGACCTCCTCGGGCCTTCCACCCGCGGCACCGCGGCACCGTCCCCGCGCAGCGAGGCGCTGCAGGCCGTGCTCTCGGCCGTGCGCGAGCGTCACGGCCATCAGGCGCTGTACCCCGCGGAGGCCGGCGAGCAGCGCCGCCCCGGCGCCACCGGTGCGATCACCGAGCAGCGCCCACGCGCACCCGAGCCGCGCAGACCCAAGCGCATACCGTAGCCGCTGGTCCCGACCGCGGCGAAGCGCGCGAACGTCCTATTTGTCGCCCGCGAGCGGACCTCGAGACGGCCGTCATCTTTGCAGGCCTGCTCGCGTTCCTCCGCTTCCCGTGGTCTCCTCGACGGCGATGAACGAGACCGTGGCGACCATCATCGGGATCCTCGCGCTCCTCGGGGTTTGCGCGATCCCAGTTGTGATCTTCCGGCTCGTGCAGCGCTCCAACGAGCGCGCGCTCGCGGCCGTCGACGCCTGGGCGAGAACCAAGGGCCTCGACGGTACCAAAGCGTCCGCTGCGGGGGGGGTGCATCCAAGCGTTCGAGTCCTCAACTTCGTCCGCGGTCGAGACTTGGTGAGCCTCGCGGTCCAGGTCTCCTCACGGTTTCGCTATTTCATCATCTATGTGCAACCCCACGAGCTGCGTCTCCCGGCGCTCGGCCTCCAGCGCCGCATGATGGGCGGCGGCGGCGAGCCCCTCGGAGATCCCGCGCTCGACGATCATTATCGGCTCCTGCACGGCGGCGCTCCTGCGCTCGCGCTCCTGCGGGCTCCTGAGGTGTACGAGACGCTCGCGCACGCCCACTCGGAGGTCCAAACGCTTTACGTGCACAAGGGCGTCCTGATCCTCACTTTTCATTATCATGAGAGCATCGATCCAAGCGCCTGGGACGACGCCTGGGATCTCACCACTCGCCTGCTGGCGGCTGGTGAGCAGCTTTCGGCAAGAGGGCGCACCGGAGTCACCGTTTAGATCGGTGATTGGCGCTGCTCTAAACTCGGGCGATGGTATGCCGTGTCCTGCTGTCCACGTCCGTACTGCTCATCGCATGCGGGGACGCGACGGCGCCGCTCGCCACCACCGGGGACGCATCGCGGGCGTAGATCTGCGGTCTTCGCCTGGCCAAACGAATTCGACTGGTATAAGCCCGGCGCCACGCGACGCTGAGGGTGCCCACGCAGATCGTGGCTTGGTCACCCTCCTGGCCCGGCGAGCGGCTTCGCTCCTCGCTGACGCGCGCCGCGCACGATCGAACGACG
>JBBRGR010000463.1:0-2328 GCA_038223815.1 Gemmatimonadales bacterium | reverse complement strand
GCTGCAACTCGGCGATGGAGCGCACCTCGTAGGGGATGGCGCGAAAGGCGAAGGCCACCGTCCCACGCTGCTGGTAGATGTTGGTCCGGAAACGCCCGATCCCGGGGACACCAATCCCGAAGTCCATCTCCTTGGTCTCGGCGAATTCCTTCAGCTGCCGAGGGGTCATCAAATGCTCCGCCAGCTGCTTCAACTCTTCCGGTTTGAGCGGCGGCATCGCCAGGGTCTCCAGGTGGCCGTTGACGCGCACCGTCGGAGGCCGCCCTCCCTTCAGCAACAGGTCGGAGGCGCCGCGCTGCACCATCTGCACGATCGCCGCGCGGAAGTTGAAGGTGCCGCCCGCCCCCTCGGCGGACGCCGGATCGACGCCAACGGAGGGGAGCGATTCATCAGCCATTCGGGTCCACACGGAAGAGCACCTGGCCGTACTCCACGGGTGACGACTCGTCCACGCAGACTTCGCGCACGACGCCGGAGACCTCGGCCTCGATCTCGTTCATGATCTTCATCGCTTCGATGATGCAGACCGTCTGGCCCGCGGTCACCCGCGATCCGACGCGCGCATACGGCTCGGCACCAGGCTCCGGCTGGAGGTAGAGCGTGCCGACCATCGGCGAGCGGATCTCCTTGAGGGTCGAGGCGGTCGTGACGGGGATGGCCTCCGGCGCCGAGCCGGGCAAGGCCGCCGGCAGGGCCGCGGGCGCGCTCGCCACCGGGAGATGATAGGTCGGCGCCGGAGCGGCCAGGGCCGGGCCCGTCGAGGTCCGGGTGATCACCACCCCCGTCCCGAAGAGTCCCTTGAGTTCGATCGAGCCGATCTCGGGCTGCTCGCGGAGCAGCTGTGCCAGTCGGCGGACATCACGGAGGTCGATCCCCTTCAGACCGGGCATCTTTTCCATGGCACGGGCGAGTTCCTGCATGTCGTCAGGTGTCATACGCGGGTCAGATATTTGTCCTCGCGCCGATCGACGCGAATGAGTGTCCCGGGTTCGATGAACAGTGGCACCTGCACCACCGCGCCAGTCTCCAGGCGGGCCGGCTTGGTCCCGCCGGTTGCGGTGTCGCCACGGATCCCCGGGTCGGTCTCCACGATCTCGAGCTCGACGAACATCGGCAGTTCGAGCAGGATCACCAGCTCGTCATGGACGAGTCCGGTGCATTCCATCCCTTCCTTCAGGTACTTCAACTGGTCATCCCCGATGAGTGCCGCCGTCAAGGGGATGTCGTCATACGACTGCAGGTCCATGAAGTGAAACGCATCGCCGTCCCGATAGGAATAGGTCATCGGGCGACGATTGAGCTCGACTTCGGTGAAGCGCTCGCCGGACGGAAAGGTCCGCTCGACGACCAAGCCGGTGCGAACATTCCGGAGCTTGGTCCGCACGAAGGCGCTGCCCTTCCCCGGCTTCACATGCTGGAAGTAGACCACCTGGAGCAACTTGCCGTCCTGCTCCATCACCAGCCCGTTGCGAATGTCCGCGGTGCTTGCCACGACGTCTCCATGCCCTGAATTCAGATCGTGATGAGATCGGTGTGGCCGTCGCTCAGGAGCACCGGCCCATCCGGCGAGAGCCAGACGTCATCCTCCAAGCGGACCCCACCCCAGCCGGGAAGATAGATCCCCGGCTCAATCGTCACCACCGCCCCGACTGGGAGGACCCCATCCGCCGTGGCAGCAAGTCGTGGCGCCTCATGCACTTCCAGCCCGATGCCGTGCCCCAGAGAATGGCCGAATGCCTCTCCGTACCCCGCTTCGGCGATCCCCGAGCGTGCCAAGGCATCCGCGTCGCGCCCGGTCATCCCTGCCCGGATGGCGGTGCGCGCCCGGTGCTGCGCCGTCGCCACGAGCTCGTAGACACGCCGCTGACGCTCATCCGGCTCCGCGCCGACCACGACGGTGCGGGTGATGTCCGCGCAGTAGCCGTCGACCATCGCGCCGAAGTCGATCAGGAGAAAATCGCCGCGCCCGATCGTCCGCTCTGAGGTCCCGGCATGCGGCAGCGCCGAGCGGGGGCCCGACGCCACGATCGTCTGAAACGGGTGCCACTCGCTGCCCCGATGGCGCAGCGCGGCCTCGAGGCGCGCGGCGACGTCCAGTTCGCGATCCCCCGCGCGCACCTGCGGCAACACCTCCGCCAGCGCCGCCTGGGCGAGGGTGGCTGCATCACGGAGCGCGGCGACCTCGCCGGCATCCTTCACCTGCCGGTGCTGCTCCACGAGATCGCTGACCGGGCGGACCCGCCCCCGCGCGGCCGCCTCGAGGCGCTCCGCCTCCCGCACGGTGGTCACATGCGAGTCGAAGACGAGCTGCTCCGGCGCGCGCCGTTC
>JBBRGR010000462.1:0-2335 GCA_038223815.1 Gemmatimonadales bacterium | reverse complement strand
GGCTCGCCGCTCCCGTCACTTGATGAGGTAGATGGTCGCGAACAGGGCGATCCAGACCACGTCCACGAAATGCCAGTAGTAGGAGACAACGATCGCGCCGGTGGCCTGGCCATGGGTGAAGCGGCGTGAGCTGAACGTGCGCCCGAGGATGAACAGGAACGCGATCAGGCCACCGGTGACGTGCAGGCCGTGGAACCCGGTCGTCAGATAGAACACCGAGCCATAGGGGTTGGACGCGAGCGTCAACCCGTCTGCCGAGACCAGACTTGCGTATTCGTATATCTGGCCGCCGATGAAGAACGCGCCCATCAGGAACGTGATGACGAACCACCGTCGCAGCCGGACCACGTCGCCCTTCTCCGCGGCGAACACACCGAGCTGGCAGGTGACCGAGGACAGCACCAGGACGGTCGTGTTCAGAGTGGAGAACGGGATGTTGAGCAGCTCCGGCTCGGTCTGCCACAGCTCGGGGCTGACTGACCGGATCGTGAAGTACATGGCGAACAGGGCTGCGAAGAACATCAGCTCGGAGGAAAGCCAGACGATGGTCCCCACGGCGGTGACATCCGGGCGGTTCGCGGGCACGTGTGTGCGGGTCGTCTCCACCCCTGCTGCTGTCGCCACGGAGGCATTATTGCGGTCAGGGAGGCGGGTGGCACCCCCGACCCCCCGAGTGTCGAAGAACGGCCGGCGACGTAGCCTCCAGCCATGATCGGCGCGACGCTGTGGGCGCACGCCGCACCCGGCCACGAGCCCCCTCCGCTCACCCCGCTGCGCCTACTCACCGGGTGGCAGTTTGAGCCGATTCCCGCCGTGGGGGTGCTCGTCGTGGCCGGCCTCTATCTGTACGGCGTGCACCGGCTGCGCTCGCGCGGGGACGCCTGGTCACCCTGGCGCACGGTGATGTTCGTGGGACTCGGACTGGGGTCTTTCGTGGTGGCGACCCAGTCGGCACTGGCGGCCTACGACACCGTCCTGTTCTCGGTGCATATGGCCCAGCACATGATCTTGGCGATGCTCACGCCGGTCTTTCTCGCGCTGGGAGCCCCGATCACCCTGGCGATCCGGACACTGCCAGGCACCGGCCGGCGACTCCTGCTCGCGGCGATGCACAGCCGGGTGGCCAAGGTGCTGACCTTCCCGGTGGTGGCCGGAGCGCTCTTCGTGGCCAACCCCTTCGCGCTCTACCTCACCGGCTGGTACGAGGCCACCCTGCGCAGCGGACTGCTGCACGACCTCAACCACCTGCACTTCGTCCTGGTGGGCTCCCTTTGGTTCTGGCCGCTGCTCGGGCTGGACCCGATGCCGGGCCGGATCCCCTACCCGCTGCGGCTCGTCGCCGTGTTCACGACGATGCCTCTGCACGCGTTCCTCGGCGTTGCGATCATGAACTCATCCACGCTGATAGCGGGGGACTGGTACGCCGGGCTGAACCGGTCCTGGGGGCCGACCCTGCAGCGCGACCAGGAGATCGGCGGCGGCATCCTGTGGGCCGCCGGTGACCTGGTGGCACTCGTCGTACTCGGCGCGCTGTTCGCCCAGTGGGCGCGGGAGTCGGCGCGCGAGGCCCGCCGGGAGGACCGCCGGCTGGACCGGCTCGAGGCTGAAGCGGCCCGACAGGCCTGAGCCCGCCCGCAGGTAGCATCGCCGCCATGACGACCGAGCCGACTGAGCCTGCTATGCGGGTGCTCGTCTACAGCGACGACGTGGAAACCCGCGACCGGGTGAAGACTGCCGTCGGTCGTCGTCCCGCCGCGGGCCTCCCGCAGGTCGAGTGGCTGGAGTGCGCGACCGAGAAGGCCGTTATCGCCGCGTTCGACGCCGGCACGATCGAGGTGGCCATCCTCGACGGCGAGGCCACGCCGGCTGGTGGCATGGGGATCGCGCGTCAGGTCAAGGACGAGATCTACAAGTGCCCGCCGGTCCTGCTGCTGACCGGTCGCGTTCAGGACAACTGGCTGGCGGCCTGGTCGCGTGCGGACGCTGTGGTGCCCTACCCCCTGGACCCGATCGTGCTCGCGAAGGCCGTTGCCGACCTGATGCACCAGCGGCTGAACAAGCTGCCGACCGCCTAGGTGCGGCGATGATCACCGGCCCCTCAGGCCAGGGTGCGTCCGGGCCTACGTGGCCCGGGCTGCTGTCGTCGCTGCTCGCCGGCCAGGACCTCGTCGCAGAGGAGACGTCCTGGGCGATGGAGCAGGTCATGCTCGGGGAGGCGACCCCGGTCCAGCTGGCGGGGTTCGTCGTCGCGTTGCGGGCCAAGGGCGAGTCGCCCGAGGAGGTCGCGGGCCTGGTCACCACGATGCTGGCCCACGCCGAGCAGATCGACGTGCCC
>JBBRGR010000461.1:0-2341 GCA_038223815.1 Gemmatimonadales bacterium | reverse complement strand
TCCCGGCGCGGTTGAGCGGCACCCGGACGATGCGGCTCTGCTCGGCCAGCGCCTGGAGGATGGCCTGCCGGATCCACCAGACCGCGTAGGAAATGAACTTGATCCCCTTGGTCTCGTCGAACTTGTGTGCCGCCCGGATGAGGCCGAGGTTGCCCTCGTTGATCAGGTCGGACAGCGAGACACCCTGGTTTTGATATTTCTTGGCCACCGAGACCACGAAGCGAAGATTGCTGCGGACCAGCTTGTCGAGCGCCTCCGCTTCTCCCAGTCGGATCCGCTGTGCCAGCGTGACCTCTTCCTCCTGCGGAATCAGCGGATAGCGGCTGATCTCGCGGAGATACTGGTCCAGCGACCCTTCGTCCGAGGACGTCGGGCCGCCTTTCGAGGAGGATCCCACTTGCAGCGGTTTCATGTGTGGAAGGAGCCTCGTTGCAGGATGCAGGATTCAGGATTGCAGGATCGAGAGGGGCTCCCTCACTCCTGAATCCTCTATCCTCACACCTAACGAATAACCCTGAATGCCATGGAGTCAATCGTAGTTGTCGATCTGGGCCCGCTGCAGAGTTCCGGAGTAGTCCACGTAGCAGACCTTGGTCTCCGAATAGAAGTGGTAGACCTCCCACCCGCCCTCGCGATGCCCGTTCCCGGTCTGCTTGACTCCGCCGAACGGCAGGTGCGCCTCCGCACCGATCGTCGGGGCGTTCACATAGGTGATTCCGTTGTCCAGATCCCGCATGGCCCGGTAGGCCAGATTGATGTCCCGGGTGTAAACCGAGCTGGATAGCCCGTACCGGACCCCGTTGTTGATGCGTACCGCTTCGTCGAAGCTGCCAAACTTGAGCACGGTGAGCACCGGGCCGAAGATTTCTTCCTGCGCCAGCCGGCTCTTGGGCCGGGCGCCGGCAAAAATGGTGGGTTTGTAAAACCAGCCGTGCTTCAGCCGGGGGCTCCTGGGCCGGCGTCCGCCGGTTACCAGCTCGAGACCTTCCTGCTTCCCAATGGCCACGTAGCGCTCCACCTTCTCCAGCGCCGCCTCGTGGATCAGCGGCCCCACCTGGCTTCCTTCGCGACGTCCGTCTCCCAGCACCAGCTTGTCCGCCGCGTCGGCCAGCCGGCGGAGGAAGCGGTCGTGGACCTTTCGATGGAGCAACAGCCTGCTGGTGGCCGTGCAACGCTGCCCGGTGGTCCCGAAGGCGCCCCAGAGCACGCCATCCAGCGCCAGATCGAGATCGGCGTCGTCCATCACGATCATGGCGTTCTTCCCGCCCATCTCGAGCGACAGCCGCTTGTGCATCCGCCCGCAGGTTTCGCCGATACTCGAGCCCGTCGCGGTGGAACCGGTAAAGGAGACGATCGGCACGTCGGGATGCTCCACCAGCGGCTGGCCGGCGGTCTTGCCCCTGCCGTGTACCAGCTGGATGACGTCGGGTGGCAACCCGGCCTCGAGAAGCAGCTCGACCAGCAGGTGCACCGTATGAGGAACATCCTCCGAGGGCTTGATCACCACCGAATTGCCGCACACCAGGGCCGGAAACATCTTCCAGGTCGGAATCGCCAGCGGGAAGTTGAAGGGAGTGACGAGTCCGGCGACACCGATGGGGCGACGATAGCTCACGGCCCATTTGGCCCGAAGCTCGCTGGGCACGGTGTGGCCGAAGAGCCGGCGCCCCTCGGAGGCGGCGTAGTAGGCCGTGTCGATGCCCTCCTGCACGTCTCCCCGGGTCTCCGCCAGCACCTTGCCCATCTCGCGGGTCATGGCCCGGGCGATCAGCTCCTTGTCCCGCGTCAAGAGATCGCCGACCCGCTTGAGCACGTCGCCCCGCGCGGGCGCCGGCACCTGCGACCAGCGGCGGAAGCCGCCCACCGCCGATTCCACTGCCGCGTTGATGTCCTCCGCGCCGGAATCGGGAAATCGGCCGATCAGGTCCCGGGTGTTCGCCGGGTTCCGGTTCTCGAAGTAGGAGCGAGTGGCGGGGGCAACCCAGCGCCCGGCGATGAAGTTCCTGAATGTCTTGGGCATGTGACTCGGCTAGAAGCGAGGGTCGAGAAGCGAGAAACGAGAAAGACGACGCGTCACGGGCAGGTCCACACCGCGGGGTGCTTCGCGTACGAGGTGCGATCGAGGACCGCCTTGGCCAGGAGTCCGGCTCCCCAGATCGTCACGAGGAGGGAGACCACGTGGGCAATGCCCATCCGCCGGTTCCACGATGTGGCCGCGCCCCAGAGCCCGGCGAGGACGACTCCCCCGGCGGCGGCGAGGTAGCCGTACAGCAGCAGACCACAGCCGTGAGTATAGGGCCATTGGGTGACTCCGACGGCCACCGCGACTCCGAGGGCGACC
>JBBRGR010000460.1:0-2346 GCA_038223815.1 Gemmatimonadales bacterium | reverse complement strand
ATGATGTCCGCCCCGGCTCGCCGGATGGCCACCAGACTCTCGAGCATCGCGCGCTCGAGATCGAGCCAGCCCCGTTCCGCTGCCGCATGCAGCATGGCGTATTCCCCACTCACCTGATACGCGGCAACGGGCATGCCGGTGACGTCCTTGACCCGCCGGATCACATCGAGATAGGCGCCGGCAGGCTTTACCATGATGATGTCGGCGCCCTCGGCAATGTCCTGCGCTGCCTCGCGCAGCCCTTCGTCGCTGTTGGCCGGATCCATCTGGTAGCTTCTCCGGTCGCCGAACGCCGGGGCGCTCTCGGCCGCCTCGCGGAACGGGCCGTAGAATGCACTGGAGTACTTCACCGCGTACGACATGATCGGGATGTGCGAGAACCCGGCGGCGTCCAGCGCCCCACGGATCGCCGCCACCCGCCCGTCCATCATGTCGCTGGGCGCGATGATGTCCGCCCCCGCCTCGGCGTGCATCACCGCCTCACGTGCCAAGAGCTCCAGCGTGGCGTCGTTGTCCACATCCTCGCCGTGCAGCAGCCCGCAGTGGCCATGATCGGTGTACTCGCACATGCAGACGTCGGTGATCACGAGCAGTCCGGGGACTGACGCTTTAATGGCGCGCACCGCCTCCGCCACCGGCCCGTGCTCATCCCACGCCCCGCTCCCCTCGGCGTCCTTGTGATCGGGAATCCCGAACAGGATCACCCCGCCCACGCCGGCGGCCGCAGCGGCCTGGGCATCTTTCACGCACTCGTCCACCGAGGTCTGCGCGCAGCCCGGCATGGACGAGATCGGCGTGCGGATGCCGGTCCCGGGGCGAACAAACAGCGGCAGGATGAACTGCGCGGCATGGAGGTGCGTCTCGCGCACCAGCGCACGCATGGCCGGGCTTTTCCTGAGGCGCCGCAGCCGCACCTGGGGGAATGCGGTGGTGCCGGGCGCGGGGGATGCTGTCTGCATCTCAATCACGGGGGAGGTATGAGTCGCCATGCCATGAGATTACCCACGATTCGGGCACGGGCTAGCGCCGTCCTGCTTCATGCGCAGAAATTCGTGGTCGGATCTGTTGTTTTGAACGGACACTGTGTGGCGTGACTGCAACACACCGACCTTCGTTTACCGCTGTCACGCTGCCGTCGTTGATCATTCCCCCGAGTCCAGTATACCTGACCTAAACCTTTGACAGATAATAAGTTGGCGCTCACTCGATGCTACGCATGAGCTGGTTGTTTCGATATCGGTGAATCGAGGTACGCGTCGTGCTGCAATAGTCGCATTGCTGTTGCAACCGAAGCCTTTCACTGGACTAGCGTCATGAAGCGTATTGCTCCGCTCGCCATTGCCCTCCTGCTCGCCTCGACTGCCCAGGCGCAGGTTCGCGTGTTCTCCGACAATTTCAACACTGAGAACGGCGGGATCTCGAAAACTGGATACAGCTCGTTCGTAAAATGGAACACGACCGGTAACGTGGACTTAGTCGGTACGCCGAATCCATGGGGAATTTCTTGCGCCGGTGGTGCGGGGATGTGCGTCGATCTCGACGGCACGACAGGCCCCGGCGGGATCGAGATGAAGAACCTCTTCACGCTGGGCGTCGGCGACGTACTGCGGTTCACGTTCGATGTGAGCGGTAGTCAGCGGAGCGATGCTGTCGATCGACTCTTTCTCGATTTCCTCACCGACGGAGAATTCCTAGCATCGTATACCGGCGACTTCGGCACTACCAGCGGCGTCTCCACGGATCTCGATGGGTTGAGCCTCGGCAAAGACATCGCAGGACGAGCCAGCTGGACGACCTATTTCTTGGAACTGACCGCCTTGCAAGCTGGTAGGGTTGGATTCGGCCTGAGCACGACCAGCCGTGACAACGTCGGCCCGCTCGTCGACAACGTCCATGTCGATTTAAACGTCGTCCCGGAACCGTCCACCTACGCGCTGATGGCAACTGGCCTGACGCTCCTCGGTGCACTCGCACGTCGCAAGCGCAACGCGGCCTGATCCAAGCTGATCGAACAACGCGAACGGGGGCGGCACACCATGTGCCGCCCCCGTTCGCGTATCTGACAATCAACGATTCGATCGATCAAATCAGCTCGCCGCCGGTGCCTCGCGCGACGCGGCGCCGACCGCCCGCGCCTCAGCCAGAATCGTCGACGCACCACCTGCCTCCAGCTCGGCCGCCAGCAGCTGCGCACTGGCGACGATATCGTCACCGACCACCGCCGTCGCGCGGAGCATCGGCGAGCCGTCGAGGCCCGCCACCAGACCGTGCAACGTGCGGCGCCCGCCGTCGCTGACGGTCATCAGTGCGCCGATCGGCACCTGACAGCCGCCATCCAGCGCCGCG
>JBBRGR010000459.1:0-2348 GCA_038223815.1 Gemmatimonadales bacterium | reverse complement strand
ACCGTAGGCCGTTTTCGTGAGCGCTATCTCGGCCGCACCTAACGGCTCGCCGTGGGCCTTGGCGGTGTCCTGCTTGCTGGGCGAGCCGTAGCCGATGTGTGTCTTGGTAATGATCATCGTGGGGCGCTGCGTGTCGGCCTTCGCCGCCGCGATGGCCGCATCGATCGCGCCCAAATCATTCACATCGTCGATGTGCAGCACCTGCCAGCCGTACGCTTCGAAACGCTGTCCGGCGTTGTCGCTACACGACAAGTCGGTGCTGCCGTCGATCGTGATGCCGTTGTCGTCGAAGAAACCGATCAGCTTGCCGAGCTTGAAGTGACCGGCATAGCTGGCCGCTTCGTGCGAGATGCCTTCCATGAGACAGCCGTCGCCGGCCACGAAGTACGTGTAGTGGTCGACGATGTCATGGCCCGGGCGGTTGAACGTCGCGGCGAGATGCGATTCGGCGACGGCGAAACCGACGGCGTTGGCAACCCCCTGTCCAAGCGGGCCGGTGGTCGTCTCTACACCCGGCGTGTGATGCACTTCAGGGTGGCCCGGCGTCAGGCTCTGCCATTGACGGAAGCGCTTGATCTCGGCCAGCGGGAGGTCGTAGCCCGCCATATGCAGCGTGCCGTACAGCAGCATGGACGCATGGCCCACCGACAGTACGAAGCGGTCGCGGTCGGCCCACAACGGCGCCGATGGATCGTGACGCAGATGCCGCGCGTACAACGCGTAGGCCAGCGGCGCGAGCGCCATTGGTGTACCCGGGTGCCCGGACTCGGCGGCTTGCACCGCATCCATGGCGAGGGTGCGGATCGTATCAATCGCGAGACGTTCGGTCTCGGTTACGGCAGCAGCAGCGGGCAAAGCGGACACGGACAACGCTCCGGAAACTCGGTCAAGTGAGGCGCTCCAGTGGAGTGGGCGCCACAGATCCGAAATCTAGCGGATTCCGGGAGCAGGAATCGGCCGGCAAATCAGCGTTTCAGATACCGTTCACGGGTGAGATCGAGGTGATGCGCGAAGTGTCCGGCGATCATCCAGGCCAGCGCCCGCGTGGAGATCGGATGTCCGCTGGCGACACCGACTTGGCTCCACGCTCGGTCGTCCAGCGACTTGACCAGTGACAGCGTGGCGGCACGGACGGTCTGGATTTCGGTCAGAATCTCGTCAAGCGGACGGCCGACCGTGCGACTTTCCGGCACCCAGGCGACGTGGTCGAAACCCGGGAGCGGTGTCATGTCGCCGCGGGCAATGCGCATAAGACGGTAGGCGAAGACTCGCTCCGTGTCGGCCACGTGTACCAGCGACTCGCCCAGCGTCCACTTCCCCGGGGCGTAGGAATATTCGACCAGCGCGGGGTCGACGGCGTCGAGTAGCTCCACCAGCGCCATGGGCTGCGTCACCAGCAGCGACCAGAGGTGGTCCGTCTCCATCGCGGCGAGGGCGTCGGCCGTGGCGTCGATGTAGGTCGAGGCGAACGGCGGGTGTTCCGTGGGCGACGGGCGCGTGATCTTCATGCCGAGGACTCCTGTGTGGTTGCGAGAAAGCCAAGGGACTCGAGTACGACCGGTAGCTGCAACGGATCGGGGACGGCGCCCTGTGCGAGACGGGGCGAGCCGCCGCCGCGACCACCAACCGCTTGCAAGGCGGTACGGAGTCGCTGCCCCGCGTCGATCCCGGTGTCTTCTGCGGTGGCCATCAACACGCCGCCCACGGCGGCATTGGTCACCAGTATCGCGCAACACCCGCGAGCCACCAACTGCTGGGCGAGCGGTTCGGAGTCCTTCACCGCGCCAGCGGTTGACACGACGATGCGCCGCACGCCGTCGCCGTCGGGGATAGACGCCGTCCACATGGCCGTGGCTTCATAGCACGCCAACTCACCGGCCAGACGTTTCCGCTCACGTTCTCCCTCGGCGAGTCGCTGCTGCTGCTGTTCGACGAGTCCTGGCAGCTCATGTGGTGCGGCCGACAGGGCGCGTGCCGCCTTAGTGAGCAGTTCGGCGTCGAGTCTGGCACGGGACACGGCGCGATGGCCGCACACGAACTCGATGCGCGTGTGGCCCTTGGTCTTCTCGGCGCGACGCAGCAGCATCGCGCCAATCTCGCCGGTGAAGTCGACGTGGGTACCGCCGCAGGCACTGCGGTCGATACCGTCGATGGTCACGATACGCAGCGCGCCCGCGCGATCGCTCGGCTTGCGGAGTTCGGTGGCGTCGGCGGCGTCTTCGAAGGACACGGTGACGCGCCGATTCTGCACGATCAGGGCATTGGCGCGGCGCTCGAGGGCGGCGAGCATCGTGGGGTCGAAGTCATCGCAAGCCACGTCAATCGTGTTGGTGTCATCACCGAAGTGT
>JBBRGR010000458.1:0-2356 GCA_038223815.1 Gemmatimonadales bacterium | reverse complement strand
ACTCTGGCTCAAGGCCGCCCCGGGCAATCAGGAGGCGATGATCGCCGTCGAACCGGAGCGCTACTTCAAGCCGCCGTACGTGGGGCCGAGCGGGTGGGTGGGCGTGTGGCTCGACCAGCGGCCGCGCTGGAAGGACGTGGCCGGGTTGGTGGACGATTCCTGGGTGCTGGTGGCACCGAAACGGCTGCGCGACGCGCGCTAGCAGGGGGCGGTGGTCAGACGCGCGCCCGCCGCAACACAATCATCCGATACGCCGGGTAGCTCAGCGCCAGCAGGACCATCGACCGGATCGAGTTGCTCCGGTCACTCAGCACCGCGCCGACCAGAAACGCGATCGAGCCGAGGAACACGAGCCCGGTGGTGTAGGGGAACCCCGGCACGCGGAAGGCGCGCGGTGCATCGGGCTCCTTCCACCGCAGTGCGAAGATCGCGGCAAACGAGATGGCGTAATTGGCCACGAAGAAAAACGCTGCCAGCGCGAGCACGGTGTTGAACGTCCCCGTGAGGATGAAGAGCAGCGTGATCCCGATCATCGCCGCGTGCGCGACCACGGGCGTGCCCCCTGCGTTGACGCGGTCGAGCACCGCCGGCATCAAGCCGTCGCGACTCATCGCCAGCGGGATCCGCGCCCCGAACAGGATGTTGGCATTCGCCCCACCCAGGATCGCGACGAGCACGACCAGTCGGATGACGAGATCGCCCTTGGGTCCAAAGAGCACCGCCCCCGCGGATCCGGCCACGAACGGGTCGCCCGCCATCGCCGCGATGCCCACCACGCGCAGCATCGCGATATTGAACAGCACGTAGATCGCCATCACCAGCAACACGCCGATGATCATGGTGCGCGGCATGGTGCGACCAACGTTCACCGTCTCCTCGCCGAAGTAGAGCGGGCCGGTCCACCCATCATAGGTGAAGATCACCGCCTGCAACGCGAGCACGATGGCCGCAAGGAACCCGGTCCCGCTCGGCAGCGCCCTCGGAGTCGCTGCCATCACCTCGGGCACGGCCGTCGTCAATCCGGCGACGATCAGCACGCCGAAGGCGAGCGCCTTGATCCCGCTCAGCACCTGCTGCGCGATGTCGCCGTTCTTCACGCCACGCCACTGCAGCCAGCCGAAGGCGAGGATCAGGGTGCAGGCGATCGCCTTGATCCCGCCGGGGATTGCTGGGAGGAGCGGCGTCGCGAACTCCGCGAAGACGATTGCGCCGAGCGAGGTCGAGGCCGCGGTCGAGAACCAGTCGCTCCAACCGACCACGAAGGCGGGGTAGGGACCAAGCGCGCGATGGACAATTGGATACTGCCCTCCGGAGCGGCGGACGATCACGCCCCCTTCGGCAAGCGACATCGCACCGAGCAGCGCGTAGATCCCGCCCACCAGCCACACGGCGATGAACAGGCCGGGCGTGGGGAGATGCGCCGCGATCTCGCCGGGGGTGCGCATGATGCCCGTGGCGATGGTCGTACCCACCAGCACGGCGAGGCCGAAGGCCACGCCAAGGGCTTGGTGGAGCGAACCGCGCGCAGTGGTCACGGAGAAGTCCAATCGTCATGGGGAAGAGCGGGAAGCTACGGCGCGGCAGAGGATTGTGCCAGTTCCGGGGCGCGCACCTGCTGCGTGAGATCGTGGACGGCCTGGCCCATGCGCACCGTCGCGGCGTGCTCCATCGCGACATCAAGTCCGACAATGTCATGCTCGCGGAACGCCATGCGCTGCTGATGGACTTCGGCGTGGCCAAGGCACTGGCGGATGGGCGCTCGTCAGGCGGCGGCACCGGGACCGCCGACCCGCACGTCCCTCACCGAGGTGGGGATCTCCCTCGGTACGCCGGCCTTCATGGCGCCGGAGCAGGCGGCCGCCGACCCGAACATCGATCACCGCGCCGACATCTACGCCGTCGGGGTGATGGCCTACGAGATGCTCTCCGGGGCACCGCCTTTCACGGGATCGCCCCAGGTCGTGATTGCCTCGCACATCACCACGGCACCTGCGCCGCTCCAGGGGACCGGCGCGCTTCCGGTCGGGACCCCGCGCGCCGTGACGATCGTCGGCGCGTCCGACATGGGCGGCAACGTGCGCGAGTGGATCGAGAACGAGGACAATCGCGGCCAGCGCTTCATTCTGGGTGGGGGATGGAGTGATCTCAAGTACGGCTTCGTGGATGCCTACGCACAACCCGCGATGGACCGTGCCGCGATCAACGGCATCCGGCTGGCGAAGTACGCCCCGCAGCAGTCGAACCTCGCGCAGGCCGCCGCACCAATCATCCGCGCGTTCACCGATTACCGCAAGGAGGCGCCGGTCTCGGATGTGGTATATGCCGGCTTCCTCCAGTTCTACGACTACGATCCGAT
>JBBRGR010000457.1:0-2356 GCA_038223815.1 Gemmatimonadales bacterium | reverse complement strand
GGCCATCTGCCAGAGCAGAAAGTTCGAGACGCGCATCTCGCCCGAAGTCCGGATGATCAGATCAGGATCGGGCCATGCCGACGTGTAGAGCTCGGCCGAGACATGTGCCTCTTCAATGTCGTCCGGGGCGAGCGTGCCCGCCAGGACGCGCGCGGCCAGATGGCGCATCGCCCGGACGATCTCGGCGCGGGCGGAGTAGGAGATGCAGATGTTGAGGGCGAGCCGCGTGCCGCCAGCGGTACTCGCCTCGATGTGATCCACGGCGGCGCGGGCCGAGGGCGACAGCCGCTCGAGCGCGCCGAGCATCTGCACCGTCACCCCTTGTTCGCGCAGTTCCGCCGCTTCCTTGGCGATGTACTCTTCGAGCAGCGCCATGAGCGCGTCAATCTCGGCCGGCGGGCGCTGCCAATTCTCCTGGGAGAACGCGAACAGCGTCAGCACCTCGACGCCCGCGGCCAGGCATCCCTCGACCGCCTCGCGCACCGAGCGCATCCCGGCCTGATGACCGGCCGGACGCGTCAGCCCGCGCTCCTGCGCCCAGCGGCCGTTGCCATCCATGATAATGGCCACGTGCCGGGGGATGGCGCCGTGGAGGCGCAGCTGGTCGAGAAGCGTGGGGACGACGGTGCTCACACTGCCAGGATCTCGGCTTCCTTCGCCTTCAGCAGTTCGTCGACCTGCTTGCTCGCGTCGTCGGTGTGCTTCTGCACGTCCTTCTCCGCGCGCGTCTTCTCGTCCTCGGGGACCTTCTCGGTCTTCTTGATCTTCGTCATCGCGTCGGTCCGGGCCTGCCGCACGGCCACCCGTCCTTCCTCGGTCAGCCGCGCACAGATCTTGACCAGTTCCTTGCGACGCTCCTCGGAGAGCATCGGGAGCGGCACGCGGATGATGGCGCCCTGACTCTGCGGGTTGAGGCCGAGATTCGCATCGCGGATCGCCTTGTCGATGGCAATCGCCATGCTCTTGTCGAAGGGCTGGACCACCAGCATCCTGGGTTCCGGCGCGGTCACCATCGCCACCTGATTGAGCGGCACGGTCGAGCCGTAGGCGTCGACCTTCACCGTATCGAGCAGGTTGGTGGTGGCCTTGCCGGAGCGGATGCCGCTCAATTCACGGCGGGTATTCTCGACGGCCTTCTGCATGCCGTCATGGGCGGCCTTCACGATTTCCTGGAGCGTCATCGGACGAGGGTCCCGACCCGTTCACCATGCAGCACGCGCGTGATGGTGTCGGGCTGATTGATGTTGAGGACGACGATCGGCAACTTGTTGGACTGGCAGAGGCCGAACGCGTTCGCGTCCATGACCGCATACCCGTTCACCAAGGCGTCCTGGAAGGAAAGTTCCGGGAGCAACGTCGCGGTCGGGTCGCTGCGGGGATCCGCCGTGTACACGCCGTCCACGTTGGTGGCCTTGAGCACGACTTCGGCGTCCATCTCGAGGGCCCGGAGCACGGCCGCCGTGTCCGTGGAGAAATACGGGTTGCCGGTGCCCCCGGCAAAAATCACCAGACGGTCCTTCTCGAAGTGCCGCATCATGCGCCGACGGATGTAGGGCTCCGCGAGCGACTCCATCCGGATAGCGGTCATGACGCGGGTCTCCACGCCGAGTCCCTCGAGCACGTTCTGCAGTGCCAGGGCATTGATCACCGTGGCGAGCATCCCCATGTAGTCCGCCGAGACGCGATCGAGCCCTTCCCGGCTCGCCATCGCGCCTCGCACGATGTTGCCCCCACCGACGACCAGCCCGAGGTGCACACCGAGGGCGTGCACCTTCTGGATCTCCGCGGCGAGCGCCTCGACCACCTGGTAGTCGAGCCCCCCGCCCTTCCCACCGGCCAACGCCTCGCCGGAGAGCTTCAGGAGGGCCCGGCGGTAGGCGAGTGCCATCAGATTGCCTCGCCGACCTTGAAGCGGGCGAAGCGCACCACGGAGGCCCCCGCGAGGCGGCTCACCATCGCGCCGACCTTCACCGACTCGTCCTTGATGAATGGCTGCTCGAGGAGTGCGCGCTCGGAGGCAAACTTGGCCACCTTCCCCTCGACGATCTTGCCGCGGAGTGCTTCTGGCTTCCCTTCCGCCGCGACCTGTTCTTCCGCGATGCGGCGCTCACGATCGAGCAGCTCGGCCGAAATGTCGCTCGTGCTCACGGCGATCGGATCAGCCGAGGCAATGTGCAGCGCGACTTCGCGTCCGAGGGCGACGGCCGCTTCGCCCGTGACGCCAGCGAGCTCGACGAGCACGCCGACCTGGCCATTGAAGTGCCGGTACTCCCCCACCGCGCCGCCGAACTTCGCGACCCGCTTCACCGAGACGGCTTCACCCGTCTTGCCGGAGGCGAGCTTGACCACTTCCTCG
>JBBRGR010000456.1:0-2382 GCA_038223815.1 Gemmatimonadales bacterium | reverse complement strand
ATGGAGCCGATGACCAAGCCGTTCTGGGTGGCGAGCGGGCTTTCACTCGACCAGATCGCCGTGCTCACCACCGGGCGCCTGCTCGCGACGCTCGCCGGGGCCGGACTCGGCGGCGTGCTCGCCACGCGAATCGGCATTTTTCGGGCGCTCTGGACGATGGGACTCGTGCAGCTGCTGTCGAGTCTTGGGTATGCGATGGCGGCGGCGGTGCCCACCGACCACGGATTGATCACGGGAGCAGCACTCTTCGAGAATTTCGCGGCGGGGCTGGGGACGGCGGCGTTTCTGGCATTCCTGATGTCGGTGTGCGAGCGTCGGTATGCCGCGACGCAGTTCGCGCTGCTGAGCGCCGTCTACGCCCTCAGCAGGTGGGGCGCGGGTCTCGTGTCCGGCGTGCTCGCCGAGCGGGTCGGCTTCGCTCACTACTTCCTGCTCACCTTCGCGCTTGGCGTTCCCGCCTACGCACTGCTGCCGAAGATTCGCAACGCGAGCCTGGAGCCGGACGAGCCTACCCCCTCGTGAGCCGGTCGCGCAGCCAGCGAGCCACGGCCTCCTGCATGAGGCGCTGGCGATGCCAGGCGAGCAGCACCGGAACGTCGGCGGGAAGCTCGAACAACAGCCGCGGATGTCCGAAGAGGACGATCAGGTCGGCATTGCCGGCGCGATCGGCGAATGCCTCCCGTGCCTCCGGCCCGAATCCCGAGCGACCCTTCCACGCCCGCGGCTCGGCAAACGCGAGCACCACGCGAGACCCACCGTCGTAGCGGCCGATGAGCTCCTCGCCCAGCTCCTGCTGCGTCCAGTCGGTGGGTCCCGACGGATAGGGGCCGCCGAGATCATCGTCCACGACGGTCAGGTTGATCGGTCCCTCCAGGCGTGGCGCCGTCCCGCGCAGCATCCCCTGCTGCAGCAGCGCGTCCGCCAGAGCCGCGGCGGATTCAAACGGCCCGCGCGTCACCGGTGCGGTGGGGCCGTTGGCAAGCACGAGCGCGCGATCGTATCGTCTCAGCGCCTCGACCAGCCGCTCGCGCGGCAGGCTGCCCCCGGCGATGGCCTGGTCGAGCGCGTCCTTCACCCGGCGCGAATCCTTCGGATAGAGGAGGAGATCCACGCCGGCGGCCACGGCCTCCACCGCCGCGTCGGACTCGCGCCGTCCCTGAAGCGCACCGTCCATGATGAGCGCATCACTCACGATGATTCCGTCGAAGCCGAGACCATCGCGCAGCTGGTCGAGCACCGGCTTCGAGAGTGTGGCGGGCAGACCCGACGGATCGAGCGAGGGATACGCCACGTGCCCCGTCATCACCGAGGCGACACCGCTCTCCACCGCGACGGCGAACGGAACCATGTCGGCGTTCAGCAGCGTCTGCGCCCTGGCGTTGACGACGGGCAGATCGATGTGCGAGTCCACCGTGGTGCGACCGTGCCCCGGGAAATGCTTGGCGCAGGCGAGCGCGCCCGCGTCCTGGCACCCCTCGATCCACGAGCGCACGTAGCTCGCGACACGATCGGGGTCCGCGCCGAAGGCTCGGGTCTGCACGATCGGATTCTCGGCGAGCACGTCGAGATCCGCGACCGGAGCGAAGACCCAGTTGATGCCCACCGCGCGCGCCTCCTGTGCGGTGATGCTGCCGGCCCAGCGAACCACGGCCGCATCCTCAAACGAGGCCAGTGCCGCCGGTGGCGGAAGCTCGGTGAGCCCGTCCACCTGCTGTCCTGCCCCCCGCTCGAGATCGGACGCGATGAGCAGCGGCCGTCCGGCGCGCCTGAGGAGATCGGTGGTGAGGCGCCGCACGCCCTCGACGGTACCGCCAAAGATGATGAAGCCGCCGGCCCCGAGCTCGAGCGCGTCGGCGATCGTCGCGGCTTCGTGCCCGAAGCCTCCTTCCGCTCGCCAGCGGAGCGCCGGGAGGATCAGCCGGCCCGTGTCGAGTCGCTCGCCGGTGGTCACGCCGGGGTCACCGTGCCCAGGACCCGCGGTCCTCGGGCGCCAGTGGCCGCCGGAACGTTCCCCGGTTGCCCGTGGAGCGTGAGGTAACCGAGCAGCGCAAAGGCGACCGCTTCCTTGGCATCGCCGGGAAAGAACAGCTCGTCGAACCGGCGCAGCGGGTGGGCGCTCCGGTGCTGCGTGAGGTGTCGCTGCAGCGCCGCCATGAGACCGGGATGATGACATCCTCCGCCCGAGGCGATGACCTCGGCGTCCACCGGAATCCACCGCTCGATCGCGCCCGCGACGGTGCGCGCCGTGAGCTCGACCGCCGTCGCCACGCCGTCCGCGCCGGGGACGCGGGCATGCAGCCGAGCGGCAAAGTCATCTCCGAACCGCTCGCGGCCGGTACTCTTGGGCGGCGCCGCGGCGAAGAACTCGTCGGCAAGCAGCTC
>JBBRGR010000455.1:0-2397 GCA_038223815.1 Gemmatimonadales bacterium | reverse complement strand
GGTCGCCCCGGGCGCTATTGGCTGGTCTATGCCTTTGCCGCCGAGCCCGCCGCCGCCTGGATATTCTCGATGACCAACTGGCAATGCGGGACGCCGCACTGGAATGATGGCAACGACCTGCTGGCCGTTCCCGACTCGGTGATTGCCGGGATCGGGGGTGAGGGGATTCTCCCCCGACGCCGGAATATGTGCGATCCCGGCGCCCCCCCCGACCACGGCAACGAACTACGCGATGGCGGCCATCCTGGTGATCGTGCGGTAGCCGCTCCGTGCAGGATCGAGCCGCCGTTACACGATGAAACTTGGAGGCGCCACCCTTCGTCCGGAGCGAACCTTCAACAGGACTCGTCCATGCGCCTTCCATTGATTTCGTTCGTGGCTCTGCTTGCCGCTGGCCCCCTGGCCGCCCAGACCGTCGCACCGACTGCCCCGACGACCCCCGCCGCCCCGGCCAAGCTGACCCCCGCCGAGGAGACCCGGCTCCTCGCGCTGGGCAAGACCTACACGCGCTGGTTTCTGGCGGGCAATGCAGATTCGCTGGCGTCGGCGTTCGACGCCGAGATGCTGACCAAGGTGGGGGGCGCGGGGGGGATCGCCATGATGATCGAGCAGATTGCGGGGCGCGCTGGAGTGCAGACCAAGGTGGTCGCGGAAAAGCTGACCTACCGCAACGGGAAGCCGCAGTACTGGCACGAGGCGGAGTTCAGCGAATTGGCGGCGGAGCCGCTGGTGATTCGCTGGACCTTCAACGCCGAGGGGAAAGTCATCGGGGCCGGGATCAACCCGAAGAGCATGGCACCGGCGCCGGACGGGACGTTGTGATGGCATGACCGCCACTCCTCCGACGCTCACGCTCCTGCGGCAACGACTCGACGCGATTGATGCGCAGCTGCTCGGGCTTATCGCCGAGCGGCAGGCCATCAGCGGCGACATCGCGCAGGTCAAGCAGGCCACCGGGATGGCGACCCGCGACTACGCCCGTGAGCGCGAGGTGCTCCTCGGGGCACGGACGCGAGCGACCGAGGCGGGGGTCTCTCCGGAGCTCGCCGAGCAGTTGATGCGCCTCCTGATCCGCTCGTCGCTCACCCGCCAGGAACAATCCACCGTCGCCGCGCGCGGCACGGGGACCGGTCGACGCGCGCTGGTGATCGGTGGGGCCGGCAAGATGGGCCGCTGGTTCGTGGAATTCCTGCTCTCACAGGGCTTCGCCGTGGAGGTCTCGGATCCCGAGGGTGCGCCGCCGGGATCGCGAGACATCGGTGATTTCCGGACCGCCGAGCTGTCGCATGACTTCGTGGTCGTCGCTACCCCGCTGGGGATCGCCGACGCCGTGCTGCGCGATCTGGTGGGGTGTGCCCCGACCGGCGTGGTCTTCGACATCGGCTCACTCAAGTCGCCGCTGCGGGAGAGTCTGCGCGACTTGGTGGCGGCGGGTGTACGCGTCACCTCGCTCCACCCGATGTTCGGCCCGAACACCGAGCTCCTGTCGGGCCGACATGTGATCTTTGTGGATCTGGGCAACGCCACGGCGCTGGCGGAAGCCCGCGCGCTCTTCGCACCGACCATGGCGGAGCAGGTCGTCATGGATCTCGACGAGCACGATCGCTTGGTTGCCTACGTGCTGGGACTCTCGCACGCCGTCAACATCGCCTTCTTCTCAGCGCTGGCCGACAGTGGTGAGGCCGCGCCCCGACTGGCCCGACTTTCGAGCACGACCTTCGATGCACAACTCGAGGTCGCCAGTCGGGTGGCCGAAGAAAGTCCTGAGCTGTATTACGAGATCCAGCGACTCAACGATCATGGTCTGGAGTCGCTCGATGCCCTCGACCGGGCGGTGGGCGAGCTGCGTCGGACCATCCGCGACGGTGACCAGGCAGCGTTCGAATCGCTGATGCTCCGCGGTCGCGACTACCTCACGGGTCGACGCGCCATGACGGGCGAGGGGCAACCGGCCAGTGCCTGACGCGCCACGCCCCAGAACGGCGGGAGTGATCGCGCCGCCACCGCTCATCTACGGGGTGCCGCTGGTGGCCGGACTGTTGCTCAACCATTGGCAGCCATGGCCACTCGTACGGGCGAGCACGACGCTGCCGATTGGTCTCGTGCTGGTCCTCCTCGGCTTCATCGCCCTGCCGGCGGTGCGAGCCTTCCGAAAGGCCCGCACCCATCCCGAACCGTGGAAGCCCACCAAGGCGCTGGTCACGGGGGGGCCGTACCGCGTCTCGCGGAACCCGATGTACCTCGGCTTCACACTGTGCTACGCCGGCATCGCCATCTGGCAGAACGCCGTGTGGCCGCTGCTCGCCCTCCCTGTGGTGCTCGGGGTGATGCAGGTCGGGGTGATCCGGCGCGAGGAGCGCTACCTCGAAGGGCTCTTCGGCGACCACTACCGGGCCT
>JBBRGR010000454.1:0-2398 GCA_038223815.1 Gemmatimonadales bacterium | reverse complement strand
ATCTTCCGCGTGTTGGTGATGGACCGAATCCGCCCCTTGAGCGCGCGATTGGTTGCCATCTCAGGCCGCGGCGAACATCGGCTGGAATGCCTCGATCGCGGAGCGGATCTCGCCGGAGACTTCGTCGTTCAGCTGACGCTTGGTCCGGATCAGCTCGAGCACCTGCGGTCGCGACACCCGGAGCCAGGCGAGGAAGTCGGCTTCCCACTTGCGGACCGCCTTCACATCGACCGTATCGAGGAAGCCGTTGGTCACGGCATAGAGGGCGATGATCTGCTCCTCGACCGGCACCGGTGCGTACTGCGGCTGCTTGAGGATCTCGACCATGCGGGCGCCACGCGCCAGCTGGCGCTGCGTCGCCGCATCGAGGTCGGAGCCGAACTGCGCGAACGCCTCGAGCTCACGGTACTGGGCCAGCGACAGCCGCAACGGGCCGGCCACCTGCTTCATCGCCTTGATCTGGGCGTTGCCACCGACGCGCGACACCGAGATGCCGACGTCCACGGCGGGACGCACGTTGGCGTAGAACAGGTCGGTCTGCAGGAAGATCTGCCCGTCGGTGATCGAGATCACGTTCGTCGGGATATAGGCCGAGACGTCACCGGCCTGGGTCTCGATGATCGGGAGCGCCGTCAATGAACCGCCCGGCACCTTGATGCGCGGATCGTTCTTGGTCAGCTCGGGGTCGGTGCTGAGCTTGGCGGCACGCTCGAGGAGACGCGAGTGGAGATAGAAGACGTCGCCGGGATACGCCTCACGGCCCGGCGGACGGCGCAGGATCAGTGACATCTGGCGGTACGCGGCGGCCTGCTTGGAGAGGTCGTCATAGACGCAGAGCGTCGCCTTCCCCTCTTCGTACATAAAGTATTCGGCGATCGCGCAGCCGGTGTACGGGGCGATGAACTGGAGCGGCGCCGGATCCGAGGCCGATGCGACGACGACGATGGTGTACTCCATCGCGCCCGCTTCCTTGAGCTTCTCCACGACCGTCGCGACGGTCGAGCGTTTCTGCCCGATGGCGACGTAGACGCAGATGACGCCGGTGCCCTTCTGGTTGATGATCGTGTCGATCGCGATGGCGGTCTTGCCCGTACCGCGGTCGCCGATGATCAACTCACGCTGGCCGCGCCCGATGGGGATCATGGCGTCGATCGCCTTGATACCCGTCTGCATCGGCTCCGTGACCGGCTGCCGGACGATGATGCCCGGGGCGATCATCTCGACCGGGCGGGCACTCACCGCGTCCATCGGGCCGAGCCCATCGACGGGCCGGCCGAGGCCGTCGACAACACGTCCGAGGATCTGCGGACCGACGTTGACCTCGAGGAGGCGGCCGGTGCAGCGGACCTCGTCCCCTTCCTTGAGCTTGAGGTAGTCGCCCATGATCGCGGCGCCGACCGAATCCTGCTCCAGGTTGAGCACCAGACCGGTGATCGTGTCCCCGGTCTCGCGCGCCGTGAACTCGAGCATTTCTCCGGCGATTGCACGCCGGAGACCGTAGATCAGGGCGACACCGTCCTTCACCTCCAGCACGGTCCCGACGTCATCCACGTCCATGGATCCGAGGTGGGCCGCCTCGATTTCCTTCAGCAGGATGTCCTTCAGCTCACCCGGGCGCAGCATCGAATCCGAAGCCATGGCACTCAGTCGCGAAGAGGTAAAATTTCAGTGTTTCCGAGACAGCTTGTGAAAATAGTCACAAAGCGCGGCGGGACAAGGTAACCAGACGGTCCCTGACCGACCAGCGCGGGCCGCTCAGCGCCACCCGATCGCCGAGCCGAGGAGCCGGTTGACCAGCTTGGGGCCGTCCAGGGTCGCCACCTCTCGAAGCGGCACGCCGAGCGTCCGTCGCGCGGTCCGATGCAGCAGGGAGGGCGACGAGAAGCCCGCAAGTCTCGCGACATCCGCCACGCCGAAGGCGGGGTTGCCGAGCAGTTGGGAGGCGGCCACCAGACGCGCGGTGTCGATGGCCTGCTTGAGTGAGGGTGCCCCTCCCGCGGCAAATCGCCGGGACAAGGTCTCGCGCGCCACCCCGAGCCGCTTGGCCAGCGCCCCGGACTCGAGGCCGAGCGGGGCCTCGGTCACCACCAGCTCCCAGGCGCGGCGTTGCAGGGGGTCGGTGAGGCCGAGGGGCCTCGCCAGCGGGAGGAGTGCGCGGCAGCGGCGCGCCGTGCTGCCATGGCGCTCCAGCAGACGGCCGAGGATCGGCTCGTCCAGCCCTTCGATGGCCAGCCCCGCGGTCCGCGACCGCGCCGCGCGCAGCAGTGCACCGGCGTCCTCGGCACGGACCGGCCCGTAGAGGAGGAGCGGCGTGGCGGCGTAGTCGCGGCGCACGGCATCGAGCACCGGTCCGCGGGCGGCCTCCACTCCCAACAGGATGGCATCGATCAATTCCCGG
>JBBRGR010000453.1:0-2400 GCA_038223815.1 Gemmatimonadales bacterium | reverse complement strand
TACAGCGTCGAGCTCCCCGGCACCGTCAGGACCGTGCTGAGCAGACTCACCTGGCTGGGAGAGTAGCCCCGACCCGTCACCGCCGACGGAGTGGTCGAAAAGAAGACCCAGACGATATCCTCGCTGGGTGCCGCATCGGTGCCAGTCGCGGGAATGACCGTACCAGCGATGTCCCGAAATGCGACCTCCTCGTTCCCCACGCGATAGAAATCCTTGCGGAAGGTCGTGCCGGCGATGCACCACCCTTCGGTCGTGGCCGGGATGTAGTCGATCAGGTCGGAAAGCCGGAGGGCCACGCAGGGGTAGGTGCCGGCGGGCACCGTCGTGACGGGAGCAATTTCAGGACTGGCGACGAAGTTGAGGCTCGCCGGCGGGCTGTTGGTGAACACGGTCTCGTCGGGGCCGGCGCAGTTCACGTTCTGCGAGACGCGCATCTCCGCGATCCGGACCTGGAAGCTCGCGGGGTCGACATTCCGCGACGCATTCACGAGCGAGGCGCCGGTCGCGGATGTGGCGGTCCGCTGCACCGGGGCCCGCCGACGAGGGGCTTCGGGTGTGCGCCGTCCCCTGCTGGTACCACCGGCAGCTCCCTGCGCGTCGAAGGATCCGCCTGCACGTCTGATTGGAACGCGGCCCGACCCCCAGCCAGGGTGGCGGGACTCATGACCGGAGCTGCGCCACCTGCACCGTCACCGAGAGCTGCCCCACATGCCGCATCGCGTGCTCGGCACCGTGCACCAGGCAGCCGATGACGGTCGAGGGCAGCTTCGCGCGGCCGACGCCTCGGAAGTCGCCGAGGGTCGCGACGGGAACGTGGCGAAGTTGCATCAGCGCCGCGTCCACCTGTTCGGAGAGCATCGCCAGGGTGGTATGGGCATCGCCGAGGGCGAGATGGTCACCCTCGGCGCGAAGCGCCGTGAATTGCGCCTCGCTGATCGTCTCGCCGCGGGCATAGGTGAAGAGCCGGTCGATCACACCGCTCATGTGCCGGACGTGGAAAGCGGCCGAGGCGACGCCGGCGGGGCGTGCGTTCCATTCCGCTTCCGTCAGGGGCGCGGCGAGTGTTTCCACGCTCTCGCGCACCTGCAGCAGGATGTGCGCGACCGGCTGCAGCACATCGGGAACACCCTCGATCGGGCCGCGTTGCCACCATTCCGTGTCAGGCATGCGAACTCACTGGTTGCGGTGATCGGCGAACGTCGCTGTGGCAGGGTTCAGGTGCTGCACCGCTCGCAGCAGCGCACGGGTACCGCCGAAGAATCCGCCCCACCCGAAATAGCGGCCATCGGCGAAGAACGCCTTCTGGCCATTGGCATATTCGATCTTGACCCAATTGTTCACGAAGTCTCGCCCCTGCTTGCCGAACGAGATCCGTGCGATCCGGTCGACGATCACGCTCCCCTTCGTGCCGGTGAACTCCAGCGAATCGGCATGGATCGTCAAGGTGCCCCGATCGTGCATTGCCAGGACGCGCAGATCCCGCCAGCGATTTTCCGAGTGGAGGAACCAGATTGTGGGAACGACAGTGGGCATGAACGCCGTCCTGACGGAGGAGGGAGACGCCGTGGAGTTTGGTGCCTGGTACCGCTGGTCGCAAGCGTGGTGCGGGGGAGTGGAGTCCCCCCCGGCACTAGCGCGCGGGGTGGCCCTCCGTCGCGTGCTGGTATCTGGCGACACGGCACCGCGTCTTCTTCGCGGTGTACATCGCGATGTCGGCGCGTTGCAGGAGGACGTCCGCGGTCGCGCCGTCCTCGGGATGCACAGCGATGCCGATGCTCGCGCCGACAACGAGGTGAGCGTGATCAACGGCTATCGGCTCCCCGATCCGCGAGGCGAGCGAGGTGGCGAAGTCGAGCGCCGACTGATCGTCCTGCACCTCCAGGATCAATACCAGAAACTCGTCCCCACCACGACGCCCCACGCTGTCGCCGCCGCGCACGAAGGCGCTCAATCGTGTCGCGGTGATGTGCAGGACCTGATCCCCGATGTCGTGCCCACAGGTGTCATTGATCTGCTTGAACCCATCGAGATCGACAAACAACACGGCAAGGCGCCACGCATGTCGGCGCGCCTGCTCCAGCGCGAGCTCGAGCCGATCACCGAACAGGGTGGCGTTGGGCAGGCCGGTGGCCGCGTCATGCAGAGCGCGGTGCCGCGAGGCGGCCTCGGCCACCTGGCTCAGCGTCAGGGCCGATTGAATTTCCTCGACGCGGCCTTCGATCGCATCGCGTTCGACGAGCTCGGCCGCCAGCGCGGTATTGACCTCCATCAGTTCGTCGGCGGCCTCCTGGACCTTGCGCTCGACTGCCTCACTCTTCTCACGGGTGCGTCGTAGTTCCCCCGGCGGTGCCTGAGCCGACACCTCCTGCTGGAGCGCCGCGTTGACGTCAGCGAGCTCCC
>JBBRGR010000452.1:0-2406 GCA_038223815.1 Gemmatimonadales bacterium | reverse complement strand
TCTTGGTGCCGAAGGTGAGGTTGCCCGGGTCCACACGCTCGGGGGAGAAGGCGAGGAAGAAGTCCTCGCCGACCTTGAGGCCGGTGCTCTCGAGCGCCGGCAGCATGATCTCCCGCGTGGTCCCCGGATACGTGGTGCTCTCGAGGACGATCACCTGACCGCGCCGCAACGTCGCCTTGATCGACTCCGTGGCCGCCACGATGAAGGAGACATCGGGATCCTTGTACTTGGAGAGCGGCGTGGGGACGCAGATCGAGATCGTGTCAGTCTCGCCCAGCCGGCTGCCGTCGCTGGTGGCCTCGAAGCGCCCGGTGGCCCGGAGTTCGGCGACTTCGGCGTCGCTGATGTCCTTGATGTGGGAGCGGCCGGCGTTGAGTCCGTCGCAGACCTTCTCGGCGATGTCGTAGCCGAGGACGCGGAAGCCCGCCCGGACGAGCTCGACGGCGAGCGGCAACCCGACGTAGCCCAGGCCGACGATCCCGAAGGTGATGTCGCGCCGTTCGGCGCGGGCAATGAGGTCATTCGCGAGGGACATGCTCAGTACTCCAGGGGCAGGGCGACCCGACGCCCGTCACGGGCGGCGAGATAGGTGGCGATCAGCAGTTCGAGGGAATGCAGTCCCTCGCGTCCGTCGGTGTCGGCATGGGCCGTGCCGCGGAGCGTGGCGAAGACGTTCTCGTAGTAGCCTTTGTGGCCATGACCGTACACCGATGTGGTGGCATAACTGGCCTCGGTGATCGCGGCATCCTCGGGGAGCGGCTCGGCAAATTCCCAGTGATCGATCTGGTTCACCGCCACGCCCCCGAGCCGCACCGTCCCGTGCTCGCCGAGGATGGTGAGGGAACCCTCGAAGTTCTTGGGGTGCGCGAGCATCGTCACGGCCATGGTGCCGAGCGCCCCGTTGCGCCAGCGGATCGCGAGGACACCGGAGTCCTCGACCTCGATGGTCCGGGCGAGGGTGGCCGTGTAGGCCTGCACACTCTCGACCGGCCCGATCAGCCACTCGAGCAGGTCGACGTAGTGGCTCGCCTGATTCATGAAGGCGCCACCGTCAAACTCCCACGTCCCGCGCCAGGCCGCCGAGTCGTAATAGGACTGCGGCCGCTGCCAGAAGACGTTCACGGCGACCATGTAGATCCGGCCGAAGCGTCCGGCCTCAATGGCCCGCTTGACGGCCTGGACCGTGGCGTTGCGACGATTCTGCTTGACCACGAAGAGATGGACGTCCGCCCGATCGCAGGCGGTGACCATCGCCTTGCCGTCCTGCCAGCGCGTCGCCATGGGCTTCTCGGTCACCACGTGGCGTCCCGCCTCGGCGCAGGCAATCGCCTGCGTCGCATGGAGCCCGCTTGGGGTCGCCAGCACGACCACGTCCGCATCACTGCCGGCAAGCAACGCGTCGAGCGTGGTGAAGCCGCGGGCACCGGTCCGTGCGACCGCCTGGGCGAGTGCCGCCGGTTCCGAATCGCAGACCGCGACCACGTCACACTCGGCCGCGTGCGCCTCGAAGGCCTCGAAGTGATTCGCCGAGATCCGGCCGCACCCGGCCAGCGCCACGCGGATCTTCCGCCCCGTGATCGGGTCGGCCGAGACGATTGCGGGTCGGGTGCCGAGGCTCACGCGTAGAACTCCGTGATGCCGCCGACCACCTCGTCGAGCTGAGCCGGCGTCAGTTCGGCGAAGATCGGCAGGGAAAGCACCGAGTCCATCGCCGCCTCGGTCACCGGCAGCGCGCCGCGGGAGTAGCCGAGGTGCGCGAAACAGGGCTGCAGATGGAGCGGCAACGGGTAGTACACCGCGCAGCCAATGCCACGCGCCTTGAGGTGCGCCATCAGGGCGTCGCGCCGCTCGGCGCGAATGGTGTACTGGTGCCAGATGTGCTCGTTCGCTGGATCGGTGCGCGGCGGACAGACGCCGGCGAGCCCGGTGAGCGCGGTCTCGTAGTGCGCGGCATGCGCCTGGCGCTGCGCGTTCCAGGTGGCCAGGTGCGGCAGCTTCGCGAGCAGCACCGCAGCCTGCACCGAATCCAGTCGCGAGTTGTAGCCGATCTCGTCGTGGTGATACTGCTTGGCGCCGCCGTGCAACCGGAGCCGCGCGAGCCGCTCCCCGAGGTCCTCGTCGTTGGTCAGCATCATTCCGCCGTCACCCCATGCCCCGAGGTTCTTGGTCGGGAAGAAGGAGAGCGTGGCCACGGTGCCGAGCTGTCCGGGCTGCTTCCACTGGCCGTCGATGCGTCGGCGGGCACCAATGGCCTGGGCACCGTCCTCGATGATCGCGAGGCCGTGCCTGCTCGCGATGGCGACGATGCGCTCCATCGGCGCCATCTGCCCGAAGAGGTGCACCACCACGATCGCTCTGGTGCGCGGGGTGATGGCGGCCTCGATCGCGTCGGGGGTGATATTGAAC
>JBBRGR010000451.1:0-2426 GCA_038223815.1 Gemmatimonadales bacterium | reverse complement strand
GCAACTGCTGCCAGCTCTCGGCGAATTTCGCCACGCCATCGGCCTCGAGGAATGCGGTCCGTTCCGCGAGCGGGCCGACGCCGAGGGCCTCGAAGGCCGCCAGCGTGCGGAGTGCGGCGGCTTCGCGCTCCGGCGTGATCCGGACGTGCGGCTGGCCGTGATCGGCAAAGGCGCGGAAGGACTCCGGCGGCAGCGTATTCACGGTGTCCGGGGCGATCAGCGCCTCGACGTAGAGCACATCCGAGAGCGACGGATCCTTGGTGCTGGTCGAGGCCCACAGCGGACGCTGCGCCTTGGCGCCCAGCGCCGCCAGCGCCTGCCACCGCGGCGTCAGCAGCGTCTCGCCGAACACGGCGTAGGCCGCGATGGCGTTGGCGATCGCGATCTCATGCCGAAGCGCAGCGCCGGCCTCGCCGGCACTGGCCAATGCGGCGTTGGCCTGGCCGTCCACCCGGCTCACGAAGAACGATGCCACGGAGTGGAGGCCGTCAATCGGCAGGCCGGCTGCCGCGCGCTGCTCGAGGCCGCGGCAGAAGGCATCCACCACCTCGCGGTAGCGCGTCACCGCAAAGAGCAGGGTGACGTTGACGTTGATCCCCTTGGCGAGGCAGTGCGTGATTGCTGCAAGGCCCTCGCGCGTTCCCGGGATCTTGATCATCGCGTTGGGCCGGTCCACGCGCGCCCAGAGTCGTTCGGCCTCGAGGATTGTGCCGGCGGTATCATGCGCCAGCGTCGGAGCCACTTCCAGCGAGACCGTGCCATCCCCGTGCCCGCTGGCCTCGAAGACCGGGCGGAAGACATCGCACGCCGCCTGCACGTCCGCCACCATCAGCGACTCGACGATCTCCGCCGTGCTGGCTCCCTCTGCCGCGAGCGCGCGAATGTCGCTGTCATAGTCGGCGCTGCCGGAGATCGCCTTCTCGAAGATCGTCGGATTCGACGTCATCCCCTTGAGGCCATCCTCGCGGATGAGACGCGCCAGTTCACCAGAATGCACCAGGTCGCGGGTGATGAAGTCGTACCACGGTGCCTGACCGAGGTTGCCGAGCTGGACGAGGGGGTGCGTCATGGCGGTGCTCCGGGTCAGACCAGTGCGCGGACCGCGCTCGCGACGCGATCGGGAGTGAAGCCGAATTCCTCGAAGAGACGATCGCCCGGTGCCGACGCGCCGAAGTGATCGATGCCGAGGGCGGTGCCGCGGTCGCCGATCCAGCGCGACCAGCCGAAGGTCAGCGCGGCCTCGATCGACACGCGGGCCGTGATCGCCGCGGGAAGGACCCGTTCGCGCCAGGCGGCGTCCTGTGCGCCGAAGAGTTCCCACGACGGCATCGAGACCACGCGGGTCGGGATCCCCTCGGCCTCGAGCAACGCGGCGCCCGCCGTGGCCACGTGCACTTCGGAGCCCGTGGCGATCACGATGGCCCTCGGCGCGGCCGTCGGCTCGTGCAGGATATAGCCGCCGCGCGCCGTCTCGGCCACGCCATCGGCGCGGCGTGGGAGTGCCGGCAGCTTCTGGCGGGTGAGGATCAGCGCCGTCGGGCCGCTCATCCGCAACATCGCCGTCCGCCACGCCGCCACCGTCTCGGCGGCATCAGCCGGGCGCAACGTCACCAGATTCGGGACGCCGCGCAGCATCGCGAGGTGCTCGATCGGCTGGTGGGTCGGGCCATCTTCGCCGACGCCGATCGAATCGTGGGTGAAGATGTAGGTGACGGGCAATCCCATCAGCGCTGCGAGACGGATCGACGGCTTGCAATAATCCGCGAAGACCAGAAAGGTGGCGCCGTACGGACGGACGCCGCCGTGGCACGCCATCCCGTTGAGCGCGGCGGCCATCCCGTGCTCGCGGATGCCCCAATGGAAGCGGGGGCCGGTGCTCGAGGCAGAGAAGACGTCACCACAAGTGATGTTGGTGCCGTTGCTGCCACCGAGGTCGGCCGAGCCGCCGGCGAGGCCGGGAATGACGGGCGCCAGCGCCGCGAGCGCCTGCTGCGAGGCCTGGCGCGTGGCCAGCGATTGTTCACTCAAATCGGGGAGGCCGGCGTCCCAACCGTCGGGGAGGGTGCCAGCGAGCTGCGCCCGATACGTGGCCGCCATCGGGTGCGTCGCCATCCGTGACTCCCACGCCTGCACCAGCTCGCGCCCGCGCTCGGCGATTGGCGCCATCTCGGCATAGGCCTCGGGTGCCACGTGGAAGGGCTCCGTCGGCCAGTCGAGGAGCGCCTTGGTCCGGGTGATCTCGTCGGCGCCAAGCGGCTCGCCATGCGCCTTCGAGGAGTCGCGCTTGGTCGGGGCCGGATCGCCGATGATGGTGCGCAGCACGATCAGTGTTGGCGCACCCTGGTGCGCGGCGGCCTGCGACAGCGCGGTGTCGATGTCGGCGAGATCGTTGCCGTCGCGGACATGGAGCACGTGCCAGCCATAGG
>JBBRGR010000450.1:0-2429 GCA_038223815.1 Gemmatimonadales bacterium | reverse complement strand
TACGCCAATACCAACGGATCGAGCTCGTCATCACGATAGCTCGTCTTACGGCCCTCGAAGCTCACGTAGGTGACGCCGCTCTCGACCCGCTCGATGCGGCCGAGATCACCGTTCCACACCTCACGCTCGTAGTCGTTCATCGTCTGCATCACTTTGTCGCCCACGCTGAAGCGACCGCGGCGTGACTGGGTCGAATGGGAGGGCGTCGAGCTCAGCGCGAAGGCCTCTCTCTTGGGGGGACGGCCCGCGTTCTGGTTCAGCTCGCTCTGAAGCACCTCGTTGAGTCGATCGACGCCAAACGCGCCCTTCTTCATGGGCGAGAGCACTTGAACGTCGCTCACCGGATCCAAGCCGTAGGCCTGGCTCATCCGGCGCAGCACCTCCACTAGCTTCAGCGGCGCGGACTCGGGATCGCTCGCGGTCACCAAGAAGAGGTCCCCCGATCCCTTGGTGTGGGGCGGCGTCGGGGTGGGGAGCTCTCCCCGCAAGATCGCGTGCGCCCCCCGCACGATGGCGCTCTCTTCGGCCTGACGAAATACCTGGGTGAGCCGCACCACCTCTGCGATGTCGCTGTCGATGAGCGCCCGCAACACCTGCCCTGCGCCGACCGGCGGGAGCTGATCCACGTCGCCGACCAAGATCAGGTGCGCGCTCGGCGGCAGGGCCTCGAGCAGCGCGGCCGCCAGTCGCACATCCAGCATCGAGGCCTCGTCGACCAAGACGACATCGGTCTCCAGGGGCTGCTCGGCGTTGCGGCTGAAGTTCCGTACTCCCGGAGACCACTCCAAGAGGCGATGCAGGGTGCGGGCCTCGGCGCCCGTGGTGTCACTCAAGCGCTTGGCCGCGCGACCGGTAGGGGCCGCGAGCGCGACCCGTAGCTCCGCCTTCTGTAGCGCCGCGAGGATGGCTTTGACCGTGGTCGTCTTTCCGGTGCCGGGACCGCCGGTGAGCACGACCAGGCGACCGCTGAGCGACCGCTCTACGGCGCGCCGCTGCAGCGGATGCAGCATCTCCAGATCGACCGACTCGAGCGCCGTCTTCTGCTTGGCGGTGCTCAGTGAGCTCACCCCGCGCGCCAGCCGACTCAGATCCTTGGTGACCGCCTTCTCCGCGCGGTACAGCGGCGGGGCGTACACTGCGTCTGCATCGACGATGATCATCTCGCGCGACGCGAGCGCCTCGATCGCGGGCGCCACCCGCTCCTCGGGGACGCTGAGCTGCACCGCTTGGCGCACCACCTCGGCGGGCGGGAGCATCACGTGTCCCTCGTCCGAGGCTTTGCCGATCAGGTGCAGCACAGCACCCTCGGCGCGACGGGGATCATCATCGAGGATGCCTGCGCCACGGCCCAATCGATCGGCGGTGACGAAGCCAATCCCCGGGATCTCCTCGGCCGTCCGGTAGGGATCGAGCCGCATCTGCTCGGCGGTGCGACCGCCGAAGCGCGCGTGGATCTTCTTGGCCAGCGCTGGCCCGAGACCGAGGCTGTGCAGGAAAGCTATCCCTTCGGCCTCGCTCCGCTTGTCTTTGATCACGTCACTCAGGGCCTTTGCGCGCTTCTTACCGACACCGCTTATCTCGGTGAGGCGCGCGTGCTGGGTGGTGATCACGTCGAGCACCTCGGCCCCGAACTTGTCGACGATGCGCCCCGCGAGGCGCTCGCCTATCCCTTTCACCAGACCCGAGCCGAGGTATCTCACCAGACCCTCTTGGGTGGTGGGGATGACCGGTACCCAGCTCATGGCACGGAAGCGCTTGCCGTAGGTCGAGTGCTCCTCCCAGCGACCCTGAAAGCGCACCACCTCGCCGGCGGTGAACCCCGCGAGCTCGCCTATCACCGTGATCGGCTCGTCTTGCTTGCGGGATTCCAGGCGCAGCACCGCAAAACCCGTGTGGCTCGCGTAGCGCACCTCGAGCACCGCGCCCATCACGGACGCGTCCGGCGTGGGTGCAGGTTTGGATCGTCGGGTCTCCTCGAACACGATCGGCGGAGCGTAGTCGATGGACTCGTCCTCTGCCGACCCATTCCCCCACCCGCGAACGCAGCTCAGTCCGTCGGCAGGACCACGGCCGCGCGAGGCACGTGAACGTGGAGCCCTGAGCACGGAGGGGTGAGCAGACCGGTGAGGGTCTCCAGCCAGACCATCGAGTGGCTGGTCTCGGTGCGGGTGCCGTCCGGCCCGATGGACACCGCGACGCCCGAGGTCGTCACCACGACCAGCGCTGTCGCGTCGGCGACTAGGTGCCCCCACGCCACGCCAGCGTCGTCGCTGAGTTCGGTCCCGGCGGCGAGCGTCACCGAACCACGAAACGTCTCGCCGCCATAGCCGTGTCCGCAGCCGTGCGAGCTGCTCGGCCCATCGCAGCCGCACCCACGGAGGCTGTCGGGGAGAGGCCGTAGGTTCTCGCGCTCGACCCACCCGTCGAGC
>JBBRGR010000449.1:0-2431 GCA_038223815.1 Gemmatimonadales bacterium | reverse complement strand
GGGCGAACGGCGAGGGAGAGGCGCCACCGGCAAGCGGTACTTCCTCGAGGCGGCGGTCCACCCGGCTTGGCAGCGCCGACGAGATGAACTGGAAGACCGGGGCGGGGATGATTTCCGCCTCGGCCCGCCGCGTCGACACCGGGCGAATTCCGGCGTCGCTGGTATTGCGCGGGGCGGGACGGAACTCGTCGGGAGCCGGCTTGAAATCGGCCAGCGGCGCGACGGGGGACGGAGCGATGGAAGCGAGGGGAACGGCTTCGGCTATGGACGGCTCGATTGAAGCCGTCTGTACCGGTACCGGAGAGGCCGCGGGGTCGAGCAGGCTGCGTGCCGCCCACCCGGAACCGATGGCTGCCACGATACCCGCCGCCCAGACGGCAGCGCGGCGCGCGCTGCGCTGCCACCGGGAAAATGACGGCATTCCGATCCTGCGCTCCTCAAGAGAGGCGTAGGGCGGCGGAATGATGACGGAACGCGGTGCGAACTGCGCCAGCAGGGCGGTGGTACGATCCCGAAGCGCCGCATTGGAATCGCGGCGGTCGCTGCATCGGGCGCACTCGGCCATGTGCGTCTCGATTTCGACGCACTGGGACCGGCTGAGCGCCTGGTCCAGATAGGAGTGGAGCTCTTCGTCAGGAACGTGCCGCATCTGCCGTGTATTCCATCTTGTCATAGGCTTCGATCAGTCGCTTTCTGGCCCGTGCAAGGGTCGTACCCACTGCCCCCACCGCCAGCCCGGTCTGGGCTGCGATCTCGGGATAGCTCAAGCCGCCATCCCACAGGAGCAGCACATCCCGGTCACGCTCGGTCAGGGCCGCCAGCGCGCCACTGACCTGGGCCCACCGCTCGTCCCGCTCGACTGATTCATCGGGGCTGAGGTCGGGGGTGGACAGCGGAACCGGATCGTCTTTCAGCAACGTGAGGTGCTTCCGCCGACGAATGGCCGCGCGCGCTTCATCACGCGCAAGGTTGGCGGCGACCGCAAAAATCCAGGCCCGGGGCTTCTCGGGCCGGTGGGCCATGGCACGGATGAAGACTTCCTGTGCCAGATCCTCGGCGCGATCCGCATCCCAGATTTTCCGGTACAGAAATCGAACAACGGCCGCGTAGTGTGTTGTGTAGAGCCGCTCGAGGTCGTCCATGAGGTGCCGTCTCCCGTCGCGCTGCGCCGGTCTTCCCGCTGGGAATAATGACGCGTGCGAGTCTGAATAGTTGCACAGGGTGGAGGTGAAAATTTTTTCACCCGAATACACACCCTGGGTGTAGAATCTCCCCGCCGTCCGGCCACTGACTACAGAGGTCTGGCTTGGCGGGGCGCCCGTCCGACCGACTACGCCCATGCAACCCACAGTGGATCCCATCGTCTCGCAAAAACCCACAGGCCGATATCATCTCCGCGCTCAGGGAGAAGGGACTCTCCCGACTGATCTTGCAGAGCAACGGCGACCGGCGAGCGCGAATTAAGCTTTCCAAACGTCGCTCTCGGGTGGTACACATTAACTCAATTTGAAGATCTCGGCAACAGGCGGCCCCGACCCGATGATCCGCCGTCTTGCAACTGGCTGTGGCACAAGGGTTTGGGAATGAGATAACCGGCATGGATTGGCGCGGAATCGGTGGGGAGGGAAGATTTCGGGTGACCAAATGCCCTCCATCTACGATCCGAAAACGATCCCCTCCCAGGGCTCGCGGCGCTCTTTGAGGACGGGCGACCGGGGGCGCTCCGAGGAAACCGTGTCCTCGGCACCGCGCCGGACTCCCCGGGCTGGCCTCAGCCAGGAACCGACAGGGGACATGAAGTTCCGCCGCCACGTACAGGTCGCCCTCATCTTCCCAGAGGTCCGACAGAAAGGTGATTCTCTCGGTGTGACCCATCAGCCACGTCGACTCGTGATCGGCGGAGCTGGGTCCGTTGTCGAGGCTGGAGACTCGGAGGATGACGCGGAGACCGCGGCAGTGCGAACCCATTGCGCGGCACGGTGGCGGCACGGGCCCTGACGGTGGTTGCATAGGGCAAAGATATCAGGAGGCAGAGGATACGTAGCATTACCTTCCCATGAGGTGTATATTGTGAACTTGTTCACAAGGTCACTCGACGGGAATCGGGTGGAACAGGTGGACATTCACCGACATCAATCAACCAGGTTTGGGAGGCGGGAAGGCGATGAAGAATTTCTCTGTTGTGGCGGGACTGGCGATCATGTTTGCGGCGTGCGGTGGCGATAAGGATGCGACGCCGGCGGCCGATACCACGCAGGCCGCGGCTCCTGCGCCCGCTGGTGCCACGCATGATGTGAACATGGTGCTCGAGGGCACGAGCTACAAGTTCGTCCCGAACGAGCTTTCCGTGAAGGTCGGCGACCAGGTGGTCTTTCACAACGTGAGCGGCGGCCCGCACAACGTGGCGTTCTTCGCGGACAGCATCCCCGCC
>JBBRGR010000448.1:0-2434 GCA_038223815.1 Gemmatimonadales bacterium | reverse complement strand
GAAGGGAGCGGCGCAGGGCGTCGCCGAGCAATGTGGCGGTGACCGTCGCCAGGACCAAGGCGCTCCCCGGCGCAAGGAGGAGCCAGGGCGCACTGCCGAGGTAGTCGCGTGCCTCGAGCAGCATGCCACCCCAAGAGGGCGTGGGTGGTCGCAGACCGAGTCCGAGAAAGGAGAGGCCGGCCTCGAGCAGGATGGCATCCGCGAACCCGAGCGTGGCCGCGACGCTCAGCGGCGCGAGTGCCGCCGGGAGGATCTCGCGCCGCGCGATCCGCCCCGGCGTGGCTCCGAGCGCCTGTGCCGCGGCCACGTGCGGTGCCTGTCGCAGACGCAACGTCTCGCCGCGCACCAGGCGGGCGAGCGCGGGCCAGCCGGTGGCCCCGAGTACGAGGGCGAACGGGACAAGCGCCATTTCACCCAGCGTGACGACGAGGAGCATCAGGACCACGATGCGTGGCAGGGCGAGACTGACATCGATCACCCGCCGCACCATCGCGCCGAGCACCGGCCCTGCGACGCCAGCCAGGAGCCCGATCACGGCGCCAAGGAGACTCGCGACGGTGACGGCGATCGCCGCCACGCTGAGCGAAGCACGCGCGCCGTGGGCGAGTCGTGCCAGCACGTCGCGCGAGAACTGATCCGTGCCGAGCCAGTGCGCCGGGGAGGGGGCGGCCAGCGCGCCGTGCTCGAGCGCGGGCTGCGCATTCGGATCGCCGGTGAGCAGCGGGCCGACGAGGGCCAGGAGCAGCAAGCCTGCGAAGAGGGCGAATCCGACGCGCCGCGAGTCACTCATCCGTCGCGCTGCACCGGATGGACGACGCGATACAGCACATCGGCGAGGAGGGATCCGACCTGAACCATGGCCACCAGCAGGAGGCCGGCCCCGATCACGACGGGAAGGTCACGCTGGGTGGTGCTGCTGGCCAGCAAGGAGCCGAGTCCGGGCCAGTTGAAGAGCGCCTCGACGAAGACGGCGCCGGCCACCAGCATCGGGAGCCAGAGGCCGACCAGCGTGATGATCGGCGTGAGGGCCGGACGCCAGACATGCTGCAGCGCAAGCCGCCACGCCCCGACGCCACGGGCCCGGGCCGCGAGCACCCAGGGCTGTCGCTGCGTCGTCTCCGCCGCTGCGCGCTGCTGCCGAAGCGGGACGGCGACCATGGTGAGCACCAGCGCCACGAGGGGGAGGAGGAGATGACGGATGCGGTCGAGGAGCACCCGGATCGGGTCGCTTGACAGCGGAAGCAATGGGTCGGCCATCCCCGCCGGCGGGAGGATCGCCCACTCCACCGCAACGACCCACACCAGCAGCATGCCGATCACGAAGGAGGGCAGCGCGTAGCCGACGAGAGTGAGGGCACCGAGCACGCGGGCGCGCCAGGTCCGCGGGTGCAGCGCGCTCCACAGGCCGAGCGAGAGTCCGATCGCGAACGTGGCGAGGAGCGACAGGCTTCCGAGCAGCAGGGTCGGCGGGAGGCGTTCCCCGATCTCCGTCACGACGGGGCGTTGGGTCACCACGGAGAGTCCGAGGTCGCCCCGGGCGAGCCGCGCGAGCGTGCCCCCGATCGCCTCGAGCGTCGGACGATTGGTGCCCCAGGCGGCCTCCAGCGCGGCGCGCTGCTCGGCGTCCACGCCGCGTTCGCCGATGATGGCCGCGAGTGGGTCACCCGGAAGGAGGTGGACCAACACGACCAGCGCGACGGCGGCGAGGCAGGTCGTCAGCAGCGCGTCCGCGCTGCGCCGAAGGAACCACCGGCTCACCTCAACGATCGCGCGGCAGGGCGGCGTCCGGACGCACGCGCCATTGCCAGAGGGAGAGCCAGTTCTTGACCGGCCAGATCTGCACGTTGCTGTAGCGCGCATGCACGGCGACCTGATTCAGCGGCGCGGCGAGGAAGATCGCGGGGACTTCGCTCGCCATCCGCAGCAGGGCACTGCGGTACGCCACGATCGGATCCGTCGCGGTCTCGGCGCTTGCCACCAGTCGGTCGAAGGTCGGATCGCACCACCGGATCTTGTTGTTCGACTGCGGATTCGCCGCCGCGACGCATGACCAGGTCTGCGTCAGCGACGACGGGGTCACATCCTGGTAGACGGCGAAGATCTCGAGGTCGAAGCGCCCCGCGACACGACGTGCCTCGTAGCCCGCCGGATCGAGCCGGTCGAGCTGTACATCCACGCCAACCTCCCGCCACATGGCCTGGGCCTGCAGCGCGAAGGTGTGTCGCGCCCCGCTCGTGCTGGGGTAGATCATCGTCAGGCGAAGGGGAACGCCATCGCGCTCGAGGAGGCCGTCGCCATCGCGGTCTCGCCAGCCGGCGGCGGCGAGTCGCGCGCGGGCCGCGGCCACATCCCGGCGGGCGCCGGAGAGCGTGCCCCCGGTGACCCAGCTCCAGAGCTGCGACTGCGCGGCGTCCGGGACGCCCGCGGACGGGCC
>JBBRGR010000447.1:0-2436 GCA_038223815.1 Gemmatimonadales bacterium | reverse complement strand
GTAGCGCTCGCTGGGGCGACGCATGCGTCGCCCCAGCAGGCCTCGCCCCAGCAGACTGAGCCGCTTGCCCCGCGACCCTGCGGGACCGATACTTGGGGCATTCCCGCGCCTGCCCAACTCTGTCCTCGCGAGGTCGCTGATGATGCGATCCCTGATGTTGTGTGGTCTGTTGCTGCTCTCCGCCTGTGGCGGCGGGAGCTCGCCCACGACTCCACCCCCCGCGCCACCGGCGCTGCCACCTCCTCCTCCTCCACCTCCACCTCCTCCGCCACCACCTCCGCCGCCGCCACCGAGCGGCCCGCTGGTGTTGTCGGCGACGCAGATCACCACGCCGACGATCGGGGCGACCCTCGCCTTCACCGTGACCCGCAATGGCCAGCCGGTTACGCCGACGCTCACCGTGCGCACCGAGCGACGCTGGCTCTCGGAACGCGCGGTCCTCAACGTCGGGTCACTCGCCGCCGCACGTCAACTGGTGGCTACCGGTCCGGGCGAGGTCGTGATCAATGTGGCGGCCGAAGGGCTCACTGATTCGGTGATCGTCCGCGTCGTGCCGCCGCGCCCGTTGATCACGGCACTGAGCGGTCCCGCCGGACGCACGCATCTTGCCACCGGCGACACGCTCGTCCTCCGAGGCTTCGGGATGCAGACCGTGACGGCCGCGCAACTCTTCCCGGGCGGGCTCGGATTGAGCACGGCCACCACCAGCGACAGCGCCTCCCTCCGATTGGTCACCACGAGTGCGGCGAGTGGTGGTCCGTGCACCGGGCGGACCGTGGCCTATCGGCTGACCCCGAGCAATGTGGATCTCGAGATTCCGGTGGCGACCCCGTACACGCGGGCACGCACTGGCGAGCTGGCGCTCGCCACCGGCGAGGCCGTCGCCCTGAACAGCGCAGCAGCAGGCTGCATCCGGGTCGCGCCGCAAGCCGCCAATGCGCGCTACCTCCTCGCCTGGGTGGACGACCGACGCATGGTCCAGGCGGAGACGCAGTTCGAGGTTCCCGCACCCGGTGATGTGACGGTGCAACTCCAGGATCAGAGCGGGCCAGCCGCCGCGGGATCCGCGGCCGCACTCCACGCCCCAGTGAGCGCGAGCGGGCCTGCGGGGGATCCGCCGATGTTCAGCGCGACGCGCGCCACCTCGCTGCTCGGAACCACGGCTCGGGCGTCACGCGCCATGATGGACGTTCCCTTTGCCGCATGCGGCACAACTCCCACCGTGGCTGCGTGGGCGATCTATTGTCGCACGACGCCATGGGTCGTGGGCGCGACGTTCAATTTCCAGCCGACGACAGCCGGTCGCCCCGCCACCACCGCGCGCATCATCGCGACGCGTCCGAAGATCGTGGCGGCGATCATTCAGGCCGATGAGGCGATGCTCGCTCCCGCCGCACTGACCCGCATCGAAGCGACGCTCGATTTCCTCAACACCCAGTATCTCGCCTCGCTCCGCCAGTCGCTCGGCACCACCCGGGACGTCGTCACGTCGCCGGGCTCCGGTCAACTCGTGGTGATGTTCGAAGCCGGGGGCGCGTCCAACACCATTCGTACCACCACCGACGGCGTCGTCCCGCAAGGGGCGTTCAGTTTCGTGAGCATGCTGCTCAACCCGATCAACTGCTTTGCCGTGCCGGCGAGCTGCGCCGATGGCGGTGTGGAGCCGATCATCGTGCACGAGGTCGTGCATACCTATCAGTTCCTCTCGAACCGCGAGGTGCGCAACGGGCTGTCGCCGTTCGGGCAGACCTGGTCGATGGAGGGCGGGGCGTCACTGCACGAGCTGCTCACCGCGCTCGAGCGCCATGCCGTGCCCTGGAATGCCAACACACAGTTCGAGTCCTTCGCCTCCAACGACCCGCGCCGTCAGACCAGCATTTTCACCAACGGCAACGTCGGGCTCTTCACACTGGGGTACCGCTCCTCCGCCGCGTTCCTGCGTTACTTGGCACAGCGCCTCGTGACCGAGCGCGGCATGACCTTCACGGATGCGTTGCGTGAGGTGCAGATCGGCGCGATCGAAGGGTGGTACGGAATCGGATTTGGCGGCGCGTCCTATGGGCAGGGACTGGTCCCGCGCATGCGGACCCGCTTCGGGCCGTCGTGGAACCCGGTGGATGCCATGCTCGAGTGGACCATGGCGCAGGCCGCCGATGATCTCACGGCGAATCCCCGTTTTCAGGACCTGACCAGCCGAACGGGCCCGCGCGAGGTCAACGGGCGCTACGTGCACAATGGGATCGTGCCGAGCGGGGGCGTCGTGTCGGGGAGCGGGAGCACGACGTTGAAGACCTCGCCATCGGGCAACAGCGGCGTGTTCCAGATGGACGACACGGCGGCGGGCGGGAGCTATGTCGCCACGGCCTCGGTCGGGCCAGCGGTACGATGGATGATTTTGCGGGTGCGGTGACGCTGCGCCGGGGGCAGGGGCTTGCT
>JBBRGR010000446.1:0-2439 GCA_038223815.1 Gemmatimonadales bacterium | reverse complement strand
GCTCCGGCACCAGACGCTGATCGCCGACGCGGTCACCGCGACCGAATCCGCCGGCGTGGATTGTGGGGACAGCGTCGAGGCCCTCACGCACTTCGCCGGACTCGTGACCAACCTCCGCTCCGCACTGGCGGCGCTGGAACTGGCCGTGGCGCATGAGGACGCCGATCCGATGAAGCATGCGCAGCAGATCCGCGCGAAGGTCCGGCCCGCCATGGCGGTCCTCCGCACTGCCGTGGATACGCTCGAGACGCATGTCGACGCGGCCCTGTGGCCGATGCCGACCTATCGGGAGCTGCTGTTCCTGAAATAGGGATGATCGATGGTCGATGATCGATGATGGATGTTGCCGGTTGTCCGAGGCGATCCATCATCCATCATCGAGCGTTCAGCAGCACCGCGTCGGGCCACCCTCATATCGCGACTTGAGATACTCGTCGAAATACTCCCGTTCCGTCGGGAGCGTCGTTCCGGGGTACGCGGCGCGGAGGTGCGCGCAGTACGCCGTGTAGTCCGGCATCCCGAGGATCCGGCGCACCGCGGTCATGAGTGCCGAGGCCTTATCGAGCATCGACCATCGATCATCGATCATCGGTGGTCACCCATCGAGGGTCGTCTCGCCCACACCCGCACCCCGCTCCCCACCACCGCCCACGTCACCACCACGAACAGCGCGCAGAGGGTCGCATTGACCCGATCGTTGAAGATCAATCGCGAGGCGGTCCCCTCGGCCAGGGCACCACGGGCGGCATCGGCCGCCGTCGCCGTGGCGTGCGAGAGGAAGCCGATGCGCGGGTCGGTGTGGAAGAGCTTCTGCCACGAGGCCGTGGTGGTGATCACCAGCAGCCAGGCGAGCGGGAGCAGGGTGGTCCAGGCGTAGCGCGCACGGCCGCTCCGGATGATCAGCGTGGTCCCCACGGTGAGCGCGACGGCGGCGAGGAGTTGATTGCTGATCCCGAAGAGGGGCCAGAGCGCGTTGATCCCGCCCATCGGATCCTGCACGCCCTGCAACAGGAACCAGCCCCAGGCCGTGACGATCACGGCCGAGGCGATGATCGTCCCCGGGTACCAGGAGGTGCGGCCGAGCGGCTTCCAGACGTGGCCACCCAACTCCTGCACCATGAAGCGACCGACCCGGGTGCCGGTGTCGACGGTGGTGAGGATGAAGAGCGCCTCGAACATGATCGCGAAGTGGTACCAAAGTGCCGTGAGCGACGGGCCGAAGGCCCCCGCAAAGATCTGCGCCATGCCGACGGCGAGGGACGGTGCCCCACCGGTTCGCGCGAGGAGGGTGGACTCTCCCATCTGGCTCGCCAGCGCCTCGAGTTGTCCGGGCTTCAGCGTGAAGCCCCAGCCACGGATCGTCGTGATGGCAGTCTCGATGCTGCCCCCTAGCACCGGGAGCGGCGCGTTCATCGCGAAGTAGACGCCCGGGTCGAGCGCGGCGGCAGCGATCAACGCCATGATCGCCACGAACGACTCCGTGAGCATCGCACCATAGCCGATCAGGCGGGCGTCGCCTTCCTGGTCCACCATCTTCGGGGTGGTGCCACTCGCCACGAGGGCATGGAAGCCGCTGATGGCGCCGCAGGCGATGGTGATGAAGCAGAACGGAAAGAGTGAGCCCGCGAAGATCGGCCCCGTCCCGTCGATGAACGGCGTGACCGCAGGGAGCTTGATCTCCGGCAGCGTCAGGATGATCCCGGCGGCGAGCGCGAGGATGGTGCCGATCTTGAGGAAGGTGGAGAGATAGTCGCGCGGGCAGAGGAGCATCCACACCGGAATGACCGAGGCGATGAAGCCGTAGGCGATGATCCCCCAAGCAATCGTCAGGCCGTCGGCGGTGAAAAACGGTCCCCACGTCGGCGACTCCGCGACGTAGCGCCCCGCCACGAGCGCCGCCATCAGCATGACCACCCCGAAGGCGGAGGCTTCCATCGTCCTCCCGGGCCGCCACACCTTCATCCAGAAGCCCATGATCAGCGCGATCGGCAGGGTGCAGAGAATCGTGAAGACGCCCCACGGCGAGTGTTCCAGCGCACGCACCACCACCAGCGCGAGCACGGCGAGCAGGATGACCATGATCATCAGGATGGCCACCATCGCGAGGATCCCGGTCGTCGGCCCGAGTTCTTCCTTCGCCATCTGCCCGAGGGACTTGCCGTCGCGGCGCATCGAGCCGACCAGGATCACGAAGTCCTGGACGGCTCCGCCCAGGATCACCCCGATCACGATCCAGAGCGTGCTGGGGAGGTACCCGAACTGCGCCGCGAGAACGGGGCCGACGAGCGGGCCGGCTCCGGCGATCGCCGCGAAGTGGTGCCCGAAGAGCACCCATTTGCTGGTCACGACATAGTCGCGCCCGTTGGCCAGTCGGTGTGCCGGCGTGCTGCGCGTGGCATCGAGCGCCAGCACCTTCTCGGCGAGGAAGCGCGCGTACCA